>JAAUTT010000046.1 GCA_012031335.1 Bacteroidales bacterium
TATATGATAAAGTAAAGTATTATTTGAATTTTAAAATCATCAGAAAATATTTTATTGATTATAGCTTTCTGAGAAGGTTTTAGTTTATAGATCATGTCACCGGGTATGGTGAATTTATTAAAGGGAATACCCATTGTTCTTCTGAAAACGCCAAAAGTACTTGGTTTCTCATCCGCAGGTGGAAAAGGATTTCGCAGCCAGTCCCACATCTGATTTTCAGAATCTAATTCTTCCTGTCCTGTTATTAGATTCAATCCTCTATTTCCTTCTCTTTGCCACTGGCTTAAATCGTCACCAAGTACGAAATCATTTCCTTGAGAAAGAATAAATAATAAATCCCAGGCCTCAATTGGATGAATTTGAACTGGTGTTGCTGTGGCTAACAACATACTTTTTGTTCTTTTTGCAATTTCCAATAAAAAAGACATCAGATTATTAGGCTGGGGATTATTGTTTTCTTTTGATTTGCCTATATTTTTACGTCTGGCTCTATGTGACTCATCAACAATGATACATTCATAATTTAGTTTTAAAAGATGTTCACTTATTTTTTCTTTTGATCTAACAATTAAACCTTGCGAAATAATACCTACTCGCCTTGGACATTTACAAAAAGCTATTTCGTCTTTAAAGGGATATTCAATTTTATTTTCATCAACCCAGCATTTACCATTCCAAACTGCTGAGGGCATATCGAGCAAAGTAATTAGTTCATCTTGCCACTGCCAAAGTAATGTTTTGGGAGCTATAACCAAAATAGGTTTATCCCCTTCAAGGGCCATTAATAATGCAGATAACGCTAATTGAATAGTTTTACCAAGTCCCACCATATCGGCTAAAACATATCTGGCACCTAAACCTTTCTTATGAGCATTATATGCTAAATCGACAAAATACTTCTGATGTTCCCATAGACCAAATTCTTTTCGATATACAGGGCTTTCAATTACTGCTGAAGCCGGAGTATCCGTATTACGCCATTCTGTTATATCATATATTATTTTTCTTTCTGCTATACGCTTTATATCCTCAATAATAAATTTTGTAAGTGGCCTGGCTAGCGGATGTTCCCATAACGATATAAATTCATTCTGTACCCAATTTATTGCCGCACTATCATCATCTACCCAGACAATTTCATAGTTTCCACCTTTTCCCCAACCTTTGTATGTCTCGTTCATACTCCCCATAAAGGCAATTTTTTTGCCGTCCATCTTAGTAATAACACCGGCCTTCCCATGTATTAAACCAAATACATCGTTAGGTAATACTCTAACTTCAATTTTATCTGTGATTAAGTATTGATAAAGGCGTTTTAATCTATCAGGGATATTAACTAATTCTTCTTCGGGTTTTCCATCGCACCATTCTAATTTCATTGCCTGAGGTTGGTCCTTTATAAATTTCACATCATCAACCTGTAATTGAGAATTACAAATAATACGAACCTTTCCTTGCATTTGGTCTAAATATTCACCTGCAATTTCTATAATTGAACTACTAAAATAACCCGCTATACGATCATAACTCACCGCATTTTGGAGTGCTTTTTTAAAGAATGTTTCTCCAAGATTATTTACCCGGGAAGAAAAACGATTAATCATATTCTAGACTCCGTCATTACTTATCAGTTCAATTAAATATTTGGCATATAAAGCAGGACTATTCCAGTGCTCCATATGGTCAATATGTTCAGTAGTACTTAAATATCTGAGTAATTCAATAATTAGAGTACGTTTTTGCCAATATTCTGCCAGATTCAATTTCATTTTTTAACCAGGCTTTTCCTGCCTGCGCATTTTGTTCTTTTTCACTTTGTGCTAAAGCCATAAAAATATGGCGCAAAATTGAATTACTAAATGTATCTGTTCCTTTTAATCCACGATTTCCAAATTCCGTTGGTGTTTTAAATCTTACATTATTCGCTTTTGTGCTCGCCAATAAATTTTTAAAATCTTTTACTCCGAAGCCTCTTGCCATTTCCTGGTAAGCCCCTAATTGGTAAAACATTACTCTTTTCCAATTCAATACCTTTAATTATAAATCTTTCCTCCGGACTGAGATTTTTCCAAATATAATTATCAAATGATTGTGGTATTAAATAATCGTAAGCTGTCCTTATCGCATTATTTATTATTGATTCGACTGGGCCAATGGTTTTACCATCCCGGGGTTTACTTAGCTCGTATTCAACATCAATATCTCCAATTTTTTGATAACTGGTAAGTATTTTTAATGTTGCAGCATAAGCTGCCAACAAATAATCTGCATCACTAAAGTTAGGGTCTTCTTTATCTTCCAAACTTCGCATACTGTCTATTTGCCGTTTTACCTCTTCCTGAATCTCATATGTAATTTCATCTATAAAAGCAGTTGCTCCTGTTTTCAGTTTTCGAAGTATCCAATATAACCGTTCCTTTAACATAATTTCCCTCTTTTAACCCCCACTTTCAGTTTCAGTAGCTAATATTCCATGCATTAGTAACATGTAATCCGGCACACCATAAAATAAGAGTTAGGTCTGCCCATACTGAGGGGTCTTGATGGGTAAACATTACAACCTGCATTCCGTTATCAGGCATGTGATTTGTGAGATTGGTGTATATCTCAATCATACTTTTATTGAAATTTTCACCAGTCCCTTTTACTGCTAAAACCCTTTTGCAATCAGAATACCATTCTGGAAATATTTTTTCAATAAATTTCTTATTCCATGCTAAAAAGAATTCTGTTAATTCATGATAGTTTACAGCGTCAGCATATGGTGGGTCAGTTACCCAGAAATCCGACTTTTCCTCTAAAATTCTAGCATCAATAGTTTCAACAACGTTATTTATTGGAAAATTATGTCCTTGCACATCTATCATATATGAACTATAACATGCGGAAAGTCCTCTACAAGGAAAATTAAAAAGTGTATTAAGTGCTTGATTATAAAAAGTATTATTGCTTTTATCGAATTCAGAATTCCATCTTGTTAGTTTTGAATTATAATCAGCAGTTGTTCCAACTCCAAGTTTGTTAAAGACAAGCTCATCCTTATTTGAAGATAAGTGTTCTACGACTTCAGAAAATAAACCTAAAATAAAAAGTTGACGGGGATTAAAAAGATGATGCCAATGAGTCCAACCTTTCTCATATTTTGGTTGATTAGTATTATCTCCTTCTTCAATTTTTATAGAAGGTATAAAACCTTTTTCTACCCATTCTGAAAACTTACTTTTTAAAAGTTCTATGATTTTAATTTCATTATCTAAATCACTTTTACTTGGTGCAACATAATGTACCTTCCCATAAGTCGCATCTGTTGCAGGACCAGGTTTTTATAAAATTTCAAACGCTCTTTTCCTTTTTTTAATTCAATATACTTAATACAAATCAATCTTTCAGTATATATATCAGTAGGATTTGGATAAAATCATTTTCATCCCATTTCTTAAATCGTTGGGAGTACTGTAGCGATATTGACTGCTAGTCAAATCAGACCTATCTTTCCTGATTAAAGGAATTGGAATTTTGCAATTACAATTAGGACATCTCACATCGTAATCAAAAATAGTACCTTCAGATGAGGCTTTTTTAAATTCAACATCTGAAACGTTTGAATGTATTAAAACATCATAATTATTATTTTTTTCGTTTTTTATTAATTCAATTATAGCTTTTTCTCTTTTGCTAATAATCATCGATGGTAAAATTGGAATAGTTATTTACATTCCAAACATTTTGTCTCATTGCAATAGAGATAGTATTTCCCTATCCAATCCTGTTCATTTTTTTCAATTCCATATTCTTCAACCTGTCTTACAACTTCATCAAAAACTTTTTCCTGAAATTCCTTTAATTTTTTTATCTGATCATTGGTAAACTTAAAATATTCAAACTAGCCCAGGTAAGTAAACCTGCTAAAGGATTTAAATCACTTGCATATGTTTTAAGACCTAAACGGGCAGCTTCGAAAGGAATACTACCTCCTCCTGAAAAACAATCTCCTACAGTAGGTATATACCCAAATTTCTTAACTCCTAATTCTTGAAATAACTCTGAAATAGTTTTTGAATTAGTTCCAAGATGCTGGTTTATTTCTTTCCAAGATTCCTCATCATTCAATTCAGTTTCTTCTGACCTTAAGCAAAAATCTATTCTTTCATCATAACCTAAACGGTCAAAAGCTATTCTTGTGGCAGTTTCTTTTTCCTTTTTTGATAAACTCTTTTTCCAGCATAAGTTTGAAAGTTCCTTTTTTACTGCTTGTTTTATTAATTTATCGGGTTCCCCATTACCCTCAGTAAATAAATCAATTGGAACTTCAAAATAATTTTTAAGTTCATTAAAAGTTAAATTTTCGATGATTACTTTATCCGGCATAGGTTTATTTTTCCTTTTCCATATGCCATCAGCATCCATCATTAAAAATTTTGAGAAAAATTTCACGATCCTTAATTGGATCATCAGTTGCAGGCATTAATAAACCAAGTATTGTAGCCCGCACTAAAATTAGCGGTTTACGTCCCCACCATTTCCCTAATCCTGTTAATGTTTGGCTCTGGCCGGCTTTACGTTCCTTATAGCTTTCTTTTGAAATTTTACTTACCGGAAATTGAACTTCTATAAATGATAATTGATCAGTCATTCTTCTTTTTTATAAAGTCCTATGGAATCGTTAATATATTGATCGAAAATATTACGTTGTTGATTTTGTTCAATTATAGGATTTTCGGTCAATGCATACCTGACTGCAGTTCGCCAGCCATACTTAGAATTAGCATCTCCTGTACTGGCATTTGTCATAGTATAAAGCCACCAGCGTTCTTCAGGCTTTAATCCCTGCCAATTTCTTATTGCAGTAGGAATTGATCTTATTTCACAATCTTCAATTGCCCAACAAAGAAGTGTCAGTTCTTTTCCAAGTAACCTTTGTACAGCTGTTTGTCCAATTTTCCACGTTGAAGATTTCATCCCAAATTCTCTCAAGCGTTGATTAAATTCAACCCTAAGAGCATTTTCAATTTCATTCCACTTGTTCCTGGATAATTCACATTTAAGCCTGTCAAATCTATGATCAATTTTTTGTTCAGGTTCATCGAATAATGATAAATTGCCACTTAACATTTCTGAATGTTCATCTTCAGTACCCCATTCAAACCGTTCATAAATTAATACTTTTGAGTTTGCTGTTTTGGGTATAATAATTAAAAATGATGTTTAGACTCATTTGGAATGAATCCAAAACCTATATGTTCTTTAAATTTAGCCATTTAAATTCTCACTGAATTATTTCATCTTGTTTGAAATTACTTAATTGCATGTGTTTTTCTGCAATCCAATCTTCAAAATCTTGTCCTGTGGCGAAAAGTATACCTGGTATTTGAAGAGTAGTTTCAAATTCACCATCAACATTTATCGATGATCTCATAAAATCAATATGATTTTCCAATACAATTTTGGACAATATAAGGTTTTCATCGAAATTTGTATTCGACCAATAGTTTTTCCCGTTTAAGCAGAAATCAAAATTCATTATTACACCTTTGAATGAAGCATTATGCTTATGGAATAATTCGAGTTCTTCAAAGGTGTTTTTATTACTATTAGTTTTATAGTTTCCCTTTTTTTGATATATAAGTGGTTTCTTTTTATCGATGATTATTCCTTCAGGTTTGGACCAGTTAATTGGAATTTCAAGTTTTTCACTATAAATTCCTTTCTTTTCCGCAATGGCCAATACAAATTTTGTATTCTTTGGAATAATAAAGTCTCCGGCATAAACTGCTCCATTGGTTTTTGGATCAGATCCATCAGTAGTATAAAATATCTTAGCATCTTTGCTGAAGCTTCAAGAACATTTTTTCTCATCATGTGCATCGTAAGGTCTGTAACGTAGACTTAACTTATTAGTCCATTTATACGATCTTCCGGTTTCATGTGCTCCTTTACTATCAACACACTGGAAGTATACCACCATTTCACTTGTTGGCCAATTATTAAAATCAGTTATTTTATCAGATGTACCAGATGGCTCTTTATCAAATTCATAATAGACAATATCTCCAAATTTTGGAAGTATTTTTAATACAGCATCACTTTTGTTTTTATCAGCCCAGGTAGCTTGAACTGTAACTGAAGTATCTTCCTTTGGTGGATTTTTCTGAATATAATTACCAACTTGATACCAAATCCCGGTTCTTAGGCAATAATCAATCAATTCGTCCAGCGCTTTTGGATGATGCCATTGCCAGGCAGGATTCGACGCAGCCCTGCTTTTTAAATCTTCCCTTCGCATTTCATCCAAAGTAAACAACCGCTGCAGGCATTTTTCTTTGAAACTTTGACTCTTTGGATCTTCCGAAGTGAATTTATGACGATCAGTCAATACTTTTTTAACCTGATCTTCACCATTATAATCATTTCCTTTAAAGTCCATCAAGAATTCAGCATCTACTAATTTGTCTTGTCCCTTAAACTGAAAAGGATAGTATAATTTAACAAAAGTTTCTCTGGCTGCTGATAAAAATCCTTGTCCTATTTTAATTTCTCTATCAGTTGCCAGTTCATATTGTGGATTATTTTCAGGTACCCGGTCACTTTTAAAATTGGCAATTATACGCTTTATAGCTTTAAATTCTTTAGCTCTTCGCAATAGGTTATCCATTGTATTTCTGTCCCCTGTTAAAAACATAATTCTGTTTTTATACTGGGCATCTTCATATAACCTAAGCAAATCAGGATTAAGACCAGGAGTTGAAACATTTGGTTCGAATAGAACTAAAAGATTTTTCTCTTCATCAAGTTTGATCAGATCAATTGGCGGAAAACCAAACTTTTGATAGCAATCATTAGCTAACGTTTTAAATTTCCCTTCTAAGAAGGTTCTGATTTCTAATTTTGCGTTATCATCATCATACCCGTCAACAAGGCTATTCAATTCGGCGCTAAGATTTCGTACATTCTGAAAATGGAGTCTCCCATCCTTATCGGGGTGAATATACCAGGATTGATTCAAAAACTCTTCTAAAGCATTTCGATAAGATGTAATGTCTTTATCGGGTTCAGCTAAATAACCTACTAACTCATTATGCGTTAATCCTAATAGTGCATTTGGCACATCAGCTAAAGAAGCTATTAATAGTAATTTAGCAATTTGTGAAATAAAATCAATTTTAAATTGATCATCGATAATTTCTGCAGTTGCACGTCCTTCATTGGCAATATCCTTACTTATTGCATTTACGAGAGATGGTTTAATTTGTGATATTGTAGTATTTATATTTGAATCATTAAGATCAATATCATACGCATTAATGAGATAATGTTTTTCAGCTGCACCGGAATTCCACATGGAAATAACGATTTTACGCATTAATCGAATTAAATCTCGTGTTTGCTGAAAATTTTGATTCTCTTTAAATCGTTCATAAAGCTCTCTGATGCAAGGATGAAAAGGATAAGATTCCTTTATTCCTGTGAAGATTTTATCTGGATTTACATTAGTAAAATTGAGATTTTTTGCTTCTTCAATCTTGGTTCTGTAAGCAATTGCAATTTCATTAATTTCATTTTTATCTGGTAATTGAGAAAATAGTTTAATTCTCAAAATATCATATATTTCATCTGAAGAACTGCTTACCGGTTGAATATCCAGTGCAAAGCGATTTACCTCACTGTCAAGATTTGCAAAAGATGATTGTAATAACCTTGTACCACTTTGATATGCTGCTTTAAGATCTGATATTACAATTAAAATATTATTTAATTCTGGCCGGTTTAAAGCATTGAAAAGATTTGCTAAGGCTGTTGTAGAAACAATAGAAAGATCACCTGAGCCCACAGTCAATGGTTTTGCGTTTTCTAAATTAGGGAGGCAACTCATCAAATAAAATTAGCTTAGGCTCTCCTTTAAGCATATTTATCCATTCACTTTGCCCGGGAGCTTTTAATCCACCCTCCCATAAAGATTTAAATTCGGTTTCTTTTCCAAGTTGACGAGCTAATTCTCCCCATATACCGTTTGGAATATTGCTTTCCCTTCCTGAAAAAGCAAGGACCATTACTTCACCTAATCCTTCATCTTTATATTCTGAGCCGATTACCTTTTACGAATATTTGGATGCTTTGCAGCGAGTCCTAATGAAATCATATTATGGGTTTTCCAACCATCCCATACTTTGTGTAAGTTTTATTAAACTCTGTTGACTTTTACCTTTAAACCTTTCAAATGCAGTTTTCAAAAGGACTTCCATACCTTGTGTTTTATGACTGGTCTCAAAAAACAAGTTGGGGTCAATTTGATTTTCGATTAGATTATTAATATCCTGAACATCATTGTCATTTTGAAAATTTCTCGGAATACAAAGCTTTTTTAAAGGTTTCATTAGATATACTTTACAATTAATAAAAATTACATAATTAATATGTAATTATTTTTTGTTTTTCTTATATGATTGCTTTATCAAAGACATAACATAGTCTATGTTTTCATCATCTTTTACTTGTAATTCATAATCACCATTCCCCCAATGTCCAATATTCGCAACGTCACGGGCAAGGTCCTTTGGGTCATCAAGTTCACCTTTAAATAAATTAATCCAAATTTTTAATGCCTTTTTTTGAATATGAACATCAACAATATTCTTATTTCCAACAAAAGCAATATATTTTTTGTTGGTTTTATCTCAATACCATCAAGATTCAAAATCAATCCGCGTAATTTTTCAAATAACTCAATAATATCATCATCTCCCTGTTCAATATGTTCTCTTTCAGTATAAACTTTAATTTCTTTATTTACTACCTCAACTGTTTCATCTTGTCTTGAAATTGCATTTATACTTTCCCTTGCTCCTGATGTTTTTACCTGTTTATAAATGACAGTATTGTTATTGTATCTAGTAACCTCCCATAATTCTATCGGTAAGTCTTTAAAATTAATTGCCTCTCTTTGATAGGTTGTAAAATATGGAGATACAAAAATTACTTTTGATTGGGACCAATCAACATCACTTCTTTTTAAGATATTATCCATATTGTCATTATATTCAAGAATAAAATCGGCTTTGTTATTAAGCATTAACGACAAATATGCATATCCCTGATCTATAACACTAAAATTCTTATCACGTTTATATTCAATAATTACAAAATTTTGGGAATTATCATCATATGCAAGAGAATCAATTCGGAAATTTCCAATTATGAATTCAGATCTAACTAATGTCAATCCAAAAACAGTTTTTAAATTATCTTCTGTTAAACATTGTATCTCTTTTTCTAACTTAAAAGGATTTTCTTTAACAGTGGTTAATATTCCTTTGTCAATTTTGTATAAACTCATGATGGTAAAATAAAGAAAAAGATCATCAACTTTTCATTTACTACACATCATAAAATTAATTTTTTTTATCCAATCACGATAAAAATCAATTTAAATAAATAAGAATCAAATGAAATTCAGATAAAAAACAATTAACAAATAATATTTGGGGTTACAGGAAAAAGGTACTTTCAAGTATTAAGTTCAGGCACTTCAAAAATCATTGGAACATTTGATTTAAATGCTTTCCCTGCTGCTATTGCTTGTCTGAATTTTAAATTTGGTAAAAGTTTTGACACATTATCTCCAAAATAATTGGACAAAAATTCACTACTTGTTCTATCAAATTCCTGAAAGGCAATAATACTGTTACATTGGGTAAGAACGGTTTTTGAAACATTAGCTGTTCGTTGCGCAATTACTAAAAATCCTATATCGTATTTTCTACCTTGAAGTGCAATTTGACTTATATTATTTACTAGGGATTGAGAAGTTTTTTCACTCAATCCTATGAAATTCCATTCTGGTATAACTGTATGCGCTTCTTCTAAAACAATACATATTTTTTTGTTATAATTTTTTCTTTCTCTCGCTATTTGAAACAAACATCTAAAGAAATAGCGTGTATATTCAAGTATTCCAGTTGTATTTGTTACATCCGGTAATTCAAAAATTGAAAGCTGTTGATCACCCCTCAGGAATTCAATCATTGAACGATAAAAAACCTTTTTAATTCTTACTTCAGCTTTCTGCATCCCAGATTTATTTTGCTGATTTGGAAATTTCTCCTGTTCATTGACCAAATAATCAATACAATTAAAAATCGTTTTAGCTCTATTTTCTTCAACTATATTTCTTGGGTTTATTCCAGTAAATCTTCCACTGTATTCTTTTGTAAAATCTACACAAATAACTTTTGTTTCAGTGTCAGTAATGAATTGCCTAATTAGGTTCCTTGCAAAAGTAGATTTTCCAGTGCCGGTAACTCCTAGGATTGCAGTATGATGTGTTATAGCAATTTCCTTATTAATAATCACAGGATAATTTGTATTTGGTATTACCCCAAGTCTATATTCATTTGGTTGTAAACCCACATTTGGTATTTCAGAAGCAGAATATACAGGGGAATTTATATCAGGGACCCATCCAAATTGTTCAAATCTCAGTCTTTCAGTATGCCAGGTTCCCAATTGAATTGCCTCACCTATAATAAAACCTGTTTGGTTTTTACTTTCAAGTTGCTCAATTTTAGTAATTCCTTCGGTAATTTGGTATAATACATTTGAATTATTTATTTTGACTTCTAATAATTGTCCTTCACTAATCTTAACTTTAGAGTTATAAATAAATCTTATTTTACCAATAACTGAATTATCTGAAATAATTCCGATAAACTTCTCTAAATAAACATTTTCCGGAACAACACTAATTTTGTAAACTAGGTCAGGTATATGATTATTATAAATGGGTCTATTTTCAAAAATCTCCTCAATTTCAGGTGATACAAGTACCTTTATCCATTGTTCTTGATTTAATAAGTATACATCCAATATTAATCCTTTTCTTATTTTATTATCAATTGAATATTTAAACTCAACAAAATCAAAAATTTTTGTGGCCTCTGTTCTGCTTTCAAGTAATTTTATTAAAAAAGTATTCTTTGATTGGACACCAAATATTTGACCGATTGCTTCAAGGTTTGTCTTTCTTTTTATTTCCGTTATCAAATTTTCTATTGTTTTTGCAAGAACAGGAATATTTAAAATCATAAAAATTATCCAAAACCATAGAAGAAGATTGAACTCGTTCGATTTAATTCCAAATTGTTTAATTCCACCCCATAGGAAAAAAGTTGAAAATACAGCTTCTGGTCTACCTATTTGTCTATTTAATCTGGAAAACGCTTGCACTATTTTTCTTTCTTCATTCAAAGGATTTTGTCTTATCCACATTAGAATATAACTACTGATAATTAAATAACTTACGAAAATCAAAAAAGTCCAAAAAAAGAAAATCCCTTTCATCTTTTTGAACTAGTAGTAAAGAGATAGCAGCTGTAATTGCATTTACAAATACATTTGTGTCTTTTGAAAAATGTGGTTGATCAATAAGAGATAATAAGATTAGAAGTAAAAGACCAGAAGTAAACCAAAAATCGTTTAACAGAAAAGAAAAATCATGTCTAATGTAATAACCTAGACATATAAGAATAAGAAAAGAAAGTCCCAATAAAATGAGCCTATATTTTTTTGTCATTAAGTATTATTTAATATAATTAACTATTACAAATTCAGATTTTGTAAATACTCATTTTTTAGATAATAATAATAATTGTCGTATCTCGTATACCTTATAAAGTTGTTTACCAAAATTTACCAATTGTTTAATTTTTGAAGTATTTTCGTTTTCTTCAAAATTATAAAAAATTAAATTCCTTAATGTTTTTAATTTTTGAGATATAATCAGTTATACTAATCCATTTTTCTGGATTAGAAAAAGAAGAGGAAAAAATAATTTTTAACATATCACTCAATCTATTTGCATGATTTGAGATTATTTTCCCAGAATGCCAAGCTATATCAGTTCCATTTGGGGAAAATGAATAATAATGGTGGTGAGTGCATATATGTTCATGAGGTACTATAGATATATGGCCTCTTAAAAAAGGAATTAATCCAAAATAAGAAGTCCAATTTTCTTCATGTATTATATTAACATCATTTTTAAGAAAAGGATAATGTAAATATCTATGAGCGGAGTTAAATAATAGGTTCTCATAAATATTTTTGTACAATGTCAAAGGGGCAACATAAAAGGCATATGAATGACTAGTGTTTGCAAACTTCATTAAAATATTATGCTGATAATCAAGAGCGGTTTTAGACTTAGCATGCAATTTAAAATATAAGCTTGGACTATCAAAAAGATTCTTTCTATGTCTGAATGCTCTTATTCTCTGTAAAGGTAATTCTATTGAAAATGGTGAAGTAAAATTTTTAAAATTAGTAAGCCCATGTGAAACTTTGAATTGCATGTATATTGGAATAACCATGTCAAACTTCTTGTCAGCTCCATAAACTTGTTCATCAACATCGGATAACAAAAATGGGGATGAACTTCCTATTGGTGAAATCCATCCAAAATAAGTTGCAATATCTGCTTCAATTTGTTTTTCTGATAATTCGCTTTTCAATTTGTATCC
>JAAUTT010000047.1 GCA_012031335.1 Bacteroidales bacterium
GAATTGTTTATCTATTAATGTTTGTTGAAGTGCCAAATATGGTATTTATTTCAATTATGATAAGTTTTTATTATGTTTGTTCAATAAAATATTTATAAAGTGAACAAAATCAGATCCAATAAAAGATTTACTTATCAGTATATCAAAAGGTGATACAAATTCCTTCAGGATCTTTTATGATCATTTTTTTAAAAAGGTATTACAATTTGCCCATTACTTTATAAAGTTGGATGAGATATGCGAAGAAATAGTTTCGGATGTTTTTATAAGTGTTTGGCTTAATAAGGAAAAATTACCTGAAGTTGAAAGTGTTGAGTCCTACCTTTTTATTGTTACCCGGAACAAATCACTGAATTATTTAGAAAAAGAAACAAGGTCTGAGGAATTTTTTTATGAAATTAATACGGAAGATATTGTTGAAAATATCAATCCTGAAAATACCCTAATTGCCGGAGAATTAGATATAATTATCCAAAAATCAATTGAACAACTACCTGAAAGATGCAGGATAATTTTCCTAATGTCACGCGAAGAAAAGCTTAAACATTATCAAATTGCTGAAATCCTTTCAATATCAGAAAATACAGTGCATGCCCAGATGGTGATTGCTTTAAAAAAAGCTCTATACAATGTTAAGAAAACATATTTATCTTTTTATTTTGACTTGATTATTAAAAAGTTAAAAATATTTTTCATTTTTTTTCAACTATCGTTTAGTTATCTTTTACTTTATTCCTGTCTTTATAATTACAATAATTAGACATGTTAAAAAATAATCAGAAAATTTGGGATTCAATTTCTTCAGTAATTAACGGGAATCCTACTGCAGAAGAAAAGGAAATTTTTAACGCCTGGATCACAGAAAGTGAATTCAACAAAAAAATTCTATGAAATTATCAATCAACAGAATGAGAAATATATCGATTCATCAGATGAGAAAAGGGATCGTATTTATTCTAAAATAGAAAAGATGGTTCTTCCAACAAAAAGAAAACGGCATTTAAATTTATTGATACCAGCTGTTGCCGCTTCCTTTTTAATCATACTGTCTATATTCAGTTTGGTCAAATTATCGAAGGAACCGGAAACAATATATTTAGAATCAACCACTCCTTATGGAGTGCGGACAAAGTTAATATTGGCTGATAGTACTGTAGTATTTTTAAATGCAGGGTCATATATTAAATATCCTGCAAAATTTGTCGATAAAACCAGAAAAATATTTTTTCATGGAGAAGCTTATTTTGATGTAAAAAAAGATCCAGAACACCCGTTTATTGTTCAAACAGGAGACCTAAGTATCAAGGTATTGGGAACGCAATTCAATGTTAAGAATTATCAAATGGATGAAAATATTGAAACCACATTAATTAACGGTTCTGTCGGAGTCTATTCCCAAAATGATACAGATTTTTCTTTGGAATTAATGGCTAATGAGCAAGCCCTGTATGATAAAACAAAAAGAGACTTTCGAAAAAGAAAAGTGGATGCAGAACTCTCCGCCATCTGGAAAGATGGTAAATTTTATTTTGATAATGAACCATTATCAAAAGTGGTTATGACACTTGAACAAAATTTTAATATAAAAATAAAAATTCACTCTAAAAAATTGGAGAATAAAATTTTTTCGGGACTATTTGGATAAAAATAAAAATATTACCCAGATTTTGGACGGCATTAAGCATTATAGCAATTTTCGATATAAAATTAATAATGACAGCATAAATATATATGAAAAATAGAAATATATCTATCTAAAATACAGATCAGAAACATTTACTCACTAACTATAATATACAATATGGACTCATCTTAAATTAAAAAAGAAAATCGGAAAATGCTCTAACCATTTCCCGAATTCCATAAAGCTTCGGCCATTAAATTTTTTGACTCATTTTTGTAACCAAAACTCTTTAAAAGTATGAAAAAAAATTCATTCGGAGGGCAACTACTGCTATTTTACGAATACAAAAAATTTTTTTAACATCATGAAACTTTCGGTGCTTTTGACTTTAGTTTGTACATTAAGTCTTTCAGCTATACCATCCTATTCGCAGGATACAAAGATTAGTCTGAATCTGGAAAATGCTACAATTAAAGATTTGCTAAAAGAAATTGGGAAAAAGCGAATTCTACATTTTGGTATAGTAATAATGAATTTAATGAAAACTATAAAATATCGATTTCGATGAAAGATCAATCAATCGATAAAATATTAGATTTGGCATTAAAGGATAAAGACCTTACTTATGAAATCAGAGATAAAATAATCCTGATTTATAATTCAAATACTTTAAGAAACGAACTTACAGGTTTACAGCAGCAAAAACTTTCAGGAACAGTTACAGATGCATCCACAGGTGAAGCAATTGTTGGGGCAAATGTAATCATAGATGGCACTACCATTGGTGTTGTAACCGATGCCAACGGTAAATTTAGTATTACGGTTCCAAATCCTAATGCAATTTTGATAGTCTCCTTTTTGGGCTATAATACTGAAAAAATAACAATTACTGGACAAAATGATATCAACGTTATGCTGGTACCCGACATTACAAAGTTGGAAGAAGTTATTGTTGTGGGCTATGGGACCCAATCAAAAAGAAATGTATCCGGGTCCGTTTCCAATCTTTCAGAAAGGGATTTTAACAGGGGGATTACCCAAACTGCAGCAGACCTGTTACAGGGAAAAATTGCAGGTCTAACAATTACCACCGAAGGAGGTGATGTAACCAGTGCACAGACAATCAGACTAAGGGGAGCGTCATCATTGACTGGTTCGAGTGCTCCATTTGTTGTCATAGATGGGGTTCCAGGAATGGATATGAATTCAATAGCACCTGAAGATATCGAATCTATAAGTATACTGAAGGATGCTTCTGCAACTGCCATTTATGGTTCAAGGTCGGCTAGCGGTGTAATTCTGATAACAACAAAAAGGGAAAACAAGGTCAATCAAATATTCAGTATAGCAGTTATGTTGCTGCTGATTTTATTGCACGAAAACCAGATGTACTTACTGCTTCAGAATGGCGTAAATATGTCCAGGATAATAATATTGATGTATCTGGGTTGGACCTGGGTGCCAATACCGATTGGTTTAAGGAAATAACCCGCACTGGAATTTCGTCACAATCACAATCTGGCGTTATCTGGTGGTTAAACAATGGAGGTTACAGAGCATCTCTGAATTATTTAAGCCGGGAAGGGGTTATGAAAGATAACCATCTTCAAAAATATAATGGTTTAATTTCAATTAACCAAAAAGCACTAAAAGACCGGCTTAATATTACATTGGTAGCAGGTACAGTCCAAAGCGATTTTCAACCTACAAATACATATAATACCACCCTTGCTTACAATATGTTGCCAGTATATCCCGTAAAAAAAGGCTGATGGTTCGTGGTTTGATATCCAGGAGTGGGACCAGGGAAACCCTTTAAACAATATTGAAAACAATAAAAACAACCATAAAACAAGTTTATTATATACCAATTCAAAAATAGATTTAGAAATATTTAAGGGGTTTACTGCTGGCGTAAATTTATTTAAACAACGAAAAAGTGAGGATATTAGTGAATTCAGAGCATCTACAACCCAGGGCGGAAGACAAGATATGGGCTATGCCCGAAGGGAGAATAGGGTATGGGACAAAGACCTTATGGAATTAACCCTAAATTACTCAAAGACATTTGGTAAGAACGACCTAAAATTATTGGGAGGTTATTCCTATGAAAATAATCTTTATCAGTCTGTTGGAGCTTCGAACCGCGGATTTATAAGTGACGATTTTGAATTTAACAATCTAGGTCTTGGCGAAAACCTTTTTTCGAATGATGTAAATTCCTATAAAAGCCGCAATAAATTAATATCATTCTTTGGTCGTATTAATTACAGCCTCAGTGGCAAATATATTTTAACAGCAACAATTAGAAAAGATGGTTCTTCAAAATTCGGGACTAACCATAAATGGGGATATTTTCCATCCATTTCGGGAGCCTGGCGTATCTCAGACGAATCATTTGTCCAAAAACTGAGCTTTATTTCAGATATGAAGCTGCGTGTTGGATATGGAGTTGTTGGCAATCAGGAAGGAATTGATCCTTATAAATCACTTGCCCTATATGGACGAGGTGATGAATACTTTGACAATGGGAAATGGCATAATACATATCGTTATGCCCAAAACGACAACCCTGACCTTCGGTGGGAACAAACAGCTTCTTTTAATACAGGGATTGATTTTGGACTGTATAATAACCGTTTAACTGGATCTGTAGATTATTATGTCAAAAAACGAGCGATCTATTATATGTATATAATGTTCCTGTACCACCCAATTTGTACCCAACAATGCTTGCCAATGTTGGTGATATGACAAACAAGGGGATCGAATTGGTTATCACCGGTGAACTTATTAAAAGCGAAACTTTAGATGGTCAGCAACCGCAAATTTTGCTCATAATAAGAATATGATTACTAAACTCTCGAATGATCTATACTCTACACAAAGAATATTTACCGGGCTGGTAAACTTAAGAGGCTCAGGATATTTAACAAGTTCTGTTATTGAGGAAGGTCAGGAAGTGGGAACTTTCTATAATCTTAAATATAAGCGTATTGATGAAAATGGTAAGTTTGAAATTGAAGATATTAATAAGGATGGTACAATCAATAATGATGATTATACCTATATTGGACATGCTTTACCAAGGTTCACCTACGGCATACAAAATACGCTTTCGTACAAGAAAATTGATCTGACTTTTTTCTTGCGTGGAATTTATGGTAATGATGTTTTAAATAGCCCGCGAATTCAGTATTCCAATTCAAAATGGTTGCCAGGTGGAAATGTTTTAGCTGAAGCACTTACGAATGGTGTAAAGCAAGACCCCTTATTTTCAAGTTATTATATTGAAAAAGGTTCCTTTCTCCGTTTAGACAATGCAAGTCTTGCATATAATTTTGAATTTAAAAATTTATGGGGAATAAATAAGTTCAGGGTATACTTGTCTGGCCAAAACCTATTTTGTATTACCAAATTCAAAGGATTAGATCCGGAAGTTAATATGAGTGGCCTTTCACCCGGTGTAATGGAGACATTTTATGTTCCAAAGTCAAGAACTGTTTCCTTTGGCCTTGAAATAAATTTTTAATTTCTTAATAATTCTAATTATGAATAAAAATATACGGAATCCTGTTAACAATAATAACAGTTACCATCACGATTTTTTCTTGCACCAATTTGGATGAAGATGTTTACAGCGAAATCCCTGTAGATCAATTTGGCAAAAACCAAACCCAGGTGAATGCACTGGTAGGTTCTATTTACAGCACATTTAAGGTCCATCAGATGAACTGGGATTCTTATGTTGTTATGGATGAGCTTGCCGCGGATATGATAGCCGTTCCTGGCTTTAAAGGAGGAGACTGGGGAGAACCCATGTGGCGCGAAACCATGCAACATTCCTGGACTTCATCAAGTACAGGTTTCAATGGCGCATATACAAGACCAAGTGGAAGCATTTCATTATGTAACCAAATTTATTATGAAATTAATGCCAATCCGGCGATATCTGATGATCTTAAATCGAAAATACTTGCCGAAGTAAGAGGGGTTCGGGCATTCTGGTATTATACACTTTGCGATCATTATGGCGGAGTTCCTATCGTAACTGATTTTTTGGATAAAACCGAGCAACCGGTAAGTAAAACTCGTAAAGAAGTTTTCGAGTTTATTGTAAATGAACTAAATGATATAAAAGATAAGTTAAGAGACGATGTCGCTACTCCTGCAAGCTATGGAAAGTTTACGAAAGGAACAGCCTATACATTACTTGCCAAAATGTACCTTAATGCCGAAGTATGGAATCCATCCGGAGGAGCAAAATGGCAGGAATGCATTGACGCATGTAATGTAGTTTTAAATATGCCTTATATTCTCGAACCAAACTGGAAAACAAATTTTATTGCCCGTAATGAAGTATCAAAAGAGGCAATACTTTCAGCAGTTTTTAAAGCGGGTGGAAGTGGCGATCAAAATAACATCGGTGTAAATACACTTCATTATCTTGATCCGATTGCATTAGGTTTAAATATAAGCCCTTGGAATGGACTTGCTGCCAACCCAAATTATGTAAAAGAATATGACACAACCGATTTGAGGTACCGAGGCTCATTCCTATTTGGACCTATGATTGACCCGAATACAGGCGAGGTATTAATCACCGGTCATGGAAGACCATTAATACATACCATTGATATGGAGCTTAACGATGTAGACGAAACTGGCTGGGGATGGATTAACCAGGAAGAAGGAGCTCGTATTAATAAATGGGATTTTGAGCCGGGACTGAGTACATCTCAGGAAAATGATGTCCATATTTTCCGCTTGGCTGATGTATACCTTATGAAAGCAGAAGCACTTCTGCGTTGGGTATTAATGCTGACGAAGCCACAAACCTCGTGAATGCTATTCGTAAAAGAGCTTTTCTGATCCTTCAAGCTACTTGCAACAGCTACCCTGGAAGATGTTTACAAAGAAAGACGATTTGAATTTGCATGGGAAGGTTTTACACGTCAGGATATGATCAGATATGAAACATTCCTGAAAGCCCGATTACCTTTTAAGCCATTTATCAGTGATCCCAAATAATTTGTTGTTTGCTATACCAAAAGAAGTAATTGATGCAAAATCCAAATATTAAACAGAATCCTGGATTTTAATTTTATTAAGTAGCACAGTAATAAACACGGTATTGCTCTTAGTTTTAAGGGGAGCAATACCTATGCTTTCGATTATATAAATGCAAACTATTTTAAAAATTTAAACATGAAAAAAGTATCAAGGAGAAAATTTTTGGGAAATATTGGGGCAATGAGTGCTGCTGCTGTTATAGCCCCATCTGTTTGTCACCAATTTCCACTTCATCAATTACAGGCGAATCCTTTAAACCATTAGGTCGAAAAATTAAAGTTGGTATCATAGGTTGCGGTAGTGTGATGGTTGGTAATTATGCCCCGCACCTGAAAAACAGCCCGTTTGCCGAGGTAGTAAGTTGCTGTGATATAAAACCAGAACGTGCAGAAAAGGCAGCTAATCAATTCAACATTCCTAATTGGTATCCTCATATGATAAAATGCTGGCTGGTGCAAATTTCGATCTTTTTGTGAATTGCACTGATATGCAGGAACATGGTCGTTTAAACAGGATAGCTATTATGGCCGGTAAATATGTTTGGAGCGAAAACCAATGGCAACAACGTACAAAGAAGGCCGAGAGCTATTTGACCTGGCTTTATCTAAGGGAAAACATATATGGGGCGCTCCAGCTATGGTCAATAGTCCGCAATTTGCATATATGGCAAAACAACTAAATGCAGGAAAACTTGGCAGAGTGGCATCGGCTCATGCCCATTATGGTCATGAGGGTCCGGAATGGTCAGCTTTTTTTTATGAGGAAATGGTGGAAGTATGCCCGACCTGGGTGTTTATAACATGGTTTCTCTAACTGGTTTGCTCGGTCCTGTTAAATCGGTTGTCGCCATGCTCAATATAATCACTCCCACCCGCACGGTGGAGGATAAAGGACTTATTAAGGTTAAAGTGGAGGACAATGCCCACATTCTTATGGAGCATCAGAATGGAGTACTTTCGCATGTTCAATGTGGCTTTAACTATTTCAATCCTGCCGGACATTCCGGTGTGGGAGAAAACCGCCCTACCATTCAATCATTGGGTCGGAGGGCACCATGAACCTTATTGGTTATGATTGGCATCCGTTAGGGGTAGAGCTTGCAACTAAAGACCATCCTGAATTGGAAACCTCTGTAACTGATGCCGGAAGTTTTGTTTGGCAGGAAGGCGCCTCTGTAATTTGTGAGCATCTTTCCACCGGTAAAGAATTGTTGATTACCTCCGAACATGCGCTACATGTTTTGGAAATTATAGAAGGAGCCAGGAAATCGCAGGAAACCGGACAACGAATTTCACTGAAATCTGAATTTAAATGGCCTGTTGTGGTCTAATATTTTTAAATCCCTTCCATTTTAAATGGAAGGGGTTTTCATCGAGATCTCTTAACATTGATTGAACCCACCTTCGATCAAGCCATCTTCTTGTATTTATAAAAATGTTTCAAATTTAATTATGCAATTATCCTCCAACTTAAGGCAAAAAGTAAAATCAATTCTCCTTTCCCGCAATAATTTTATTCGTGCGGCTTTTTTATTCAGTTTTGCCAGTTTGGCTTCCTGGATGCCCATGCTTAATTTATGGCTGGAAACCAAAGGATTAACTGGTGTTCAAATTGGTATGGTAGCTGCAATTCCCTGGTTATTAATGCTCTTTATCCAGCCATTTTGGGGTGTCCTGGCCGATCGGTATGGAAAGCTTGTGTGCTTCAGGATAAGTTTAATTGGGGCATCCGTATTATTTCTTGCGTTCCCTTTTGCATCAACCAGCATCGGTCTGATCGCATTTATGACAGTGGCATTATCGTTGTTTAACACACCAGTTTTGCCTTTACTTGACAGTATTGCACTCGATCATGTTGAAAGCAGAAAGATTAATTCTTACAGTACTATCAGATTCTGGGGGGCTTTGGGTTACGCCTTGGGGGCTTCGCTTACAGGCTGGCTTATTCCGATTTTTGGAGTTAAAGTTGCCTTTATTTCAAGTTCAGGTTTTTTATTGCTCACTTATTTATCGGCTATTAAAATAGATAAACCTGTCTTTCAACACAAAGGATTGGATGTGGAATTTAAATACCTGGGAAGAATTATCTCAAACAAAATTCTATTAGCTTTTCTTTTTATCATTGTCATAGTAGCTATTGGGCAATCGGCTATTACTTTTTTCCTGACTTTATATATGCAACAAATAGGTTCATCGCCCGAAACAACAGGATTAGCCATTGCAATGGAAGGAATTAGCGAATTACCATTTTACTTTATTGCTGCATGGCTTCTTCAACGAATTGCTCCAGAAAAAGTAGTTTTCATTGCGATTATGGCCACCTCCCTCAGATTATTTCTTTATTCAATCAACAACAACCCAACCATGGTAATTATGATTGAGGCTATGAATGGACTAACCTGGACTCTTTTGTGGGTATCTTCTGTTGAATTTGTAAATAATATGGTTTCCTCAAAATGGAGAACAACCGGGCAATCTATGCTTTGGGCTGCATATTTTGGAGCAGGTGCAGTAATCGGGAATATTGCAAGTGGCAGGATGTATCAGCAAATGCCTATGAAACAAGTATATGCAATCTGTAGTTTGATAGTACTTTTTACCGGGGTAATCGCTTTTTACCTTTTTTTCTTCAGAAAAACTAAAGAAATTCCTGTAACATGATTCAACTTCTATCAGATGGAACAGTGGACGAAATGATTTCCACTGCCTGTAAATTAGTTTTAGAAAAAGGGCTGATGACCCGGAATTTGGAATTGCTTCAATCAGCATCCAAAAATGAATTGCTTTATGTGAAAGGAAACCGGATTTTCCCCTCAATGGATGCTATGGAATCGTGCCTGATACATCTGAAACAGAACCGCATTTCAACAGGGACTTCATACGGTCATCAGCATGGTTGGCCCGATATGTTGATCGATTACCATACGTCTGGTGAATTGTTGATCAAACTCTCTGATTTACATTACCAGTTTTGTGATCACCACAAAAAAGAAATTATCCCGTTAACACGTCAGCATGTAATTGAAGGAACTAAACTAATACAGGTTTTGTCCATTACACATGATATTAAGGGATACACTTGCGGTATACCGCATGATACTGCTGATGAGTTAAAAGCCATTGAGCAATATATAATTGGCTTTCGGTACAATCAGAATGGTGGTGGTACCATTCAATCGGTAGCCGCAGAAGTGGAATCTGAATTCAACCAGATTCGCTGCATTGCAGAAAACCGCGAAAATCTCCAGGAGCGTTCTTTAATGCTCTTTTCGCCAAGTCCAATGATGTTGGATGCTGACGAACTCTATTTATGTTTTAAACCTGGCATCATTCTCCATAGTTTTATGGTAGGATCAATGCCCATGATGGGAATGACAGGACCGGTTGATCCTATAGGTTCCTATACACTTGGAATTGCAGAGGTGTTGGGTGCTGCTGCCATTTTGCATGCCATTTTTCCGAAAGCCAGGGCTTATGTCTACCCGCACCCGCAAGCCATGGATTTGAATTCAGGGCAAATGGCTTTTGGTACCATTGAACATGCCCGTTTGGAAATGTTGAAATTGAATGTTATGAAAGCGCTTGGTCTTCAATATTATAACCTAAAAGACATCATGACTTCGGCACAAATGCCCGGAAGTATGGCTCAGGGGGACAAAGCCCTGGGTTTTTATACCGGGCTCATGGCTGGTTATAAGGCATTTAACCTGATGTCATTATCAACTGACCAAGTTTGGTCTCCCGTGCAGGCATTGCTTGATATTGAGGCATTGAGGAATGGATGGGCGGCTGTTCAACCAATCAATATTCCTGATGCTGTTGCAAATGCACGGGAAACAATATGCGAAGTGATTGATAATAATATCTTGTTCGCTGAAACTGCTGATACATTAGTAAATATGCACGAAAACTACAGCATGAATTCGGTTCACAAGCGTTTTTTTTCTTCTGAAGTTTGGAATACTGGGGGTCGTCAGCATGAATTAACTGCCGTAGAGGAGAAAAGCTCTGAACTAATCTCCGCCTGGGATTTCCATCCGGAACAAAGTAGACTGGAGAAGGTGATTAGTATTTACCATAAGCTATGCAAGAAATTTAACACTGAACAATCAAGTTGGATTAATTAGAAATTATGAACAGTTATATAGGAATAGATTTGGGAGGTTCGACCATTAAGGGAGCTCGTATTGAATCTGGTAAAATGGTAATTAACGAAGTTTTTCAGTTAACTCAAAAGGAACTCAGGAAAGCATCTTTAAAGACATTTGTAATCTCATTGGAAAGCTTTGGTCAGAACAGGTTAAGGGAATTGGCTTTGCGGTACCCGCTGTTATTGACTTCGGAAATGGAACCATCTATGGCCTTTCAAACATTCCACAATTTAATGGCTTCGCAATTAAGGCGGCTCTCGAAGCAAAATTTTCAATTCCGGTGAAACTGCAAAATGATGCAAATTGCTTCGTTTTGGGCGAAAAGCATTTTGGTATTGCCCAGGATTACCAGAATATTGTTGGCCTGATAACTGGCACCGGAACCGGAGCAGGTCTTATAATTAATGGAAAATTACACAATGGGGAACATTACGGGGCTGGAGAATTGGGCATGATCCCATACCTTGATGGTTGTTATGAAGATTATTGCAGTGGAAAGTTTTTTACATCACAATATAACATTTCAGGGGAAGAAATGTCCAAACGCGCCTTCAATGGTGATAAGGAAGCCATAATGTCTTTTCAAAATTATGGTTTGCATTTGGGAAACCTGATTAATCTGATATGTTATGTGCTTGATCCTCAGATCATAGTTATAGGTGGGTCGGTTAGTAAATCCTTTTTGCTTTATCACCAGCGACTTTCAGACTCTTGGAGAAATTTTATTTTGACCATCGGGTTAAAGTAATAATCAGACCTTCGATAACAATGGATATTGCTATATATGGTGCAGTAGGTCTTTTTTACGAATAGGTAATATGCAAAAATTGGTGACCGAATAATATGAAAAGAATCTCAGTTGAAAAACCACAGAAACAAAAGCTTATACTTGTTGGCAATGGTATGAGCGGCTTCAAATTCTGTGAAAAATATCTGAAATACGGAGTTTACAAGCACTACGATTTAGTGGTATTTGGGGAAGAACCTCATCCGGCTTATGACAGGGTAAATCTGACCCGATATTTTACCGATTCAGCTTCCGAAAACCTCTATCTTGCACCTATTCAATGGTATGCGGGTAAAAATATTATTTTGCATACAAACGAAAAAGTTTCAGAAATCAACCGTTCGGAAAAATGGATTAAAACCAACAATGGTAAAGTTGAAAAATACGACAAGCTAATTTTAGCCACTGGTTCCAAACCTTTTATTCCTCCAATTAAAGGAATCGACCTGAAAGGTGTTTTTGTTTATCGGGGGCTGAACGATCTGGATGCAATCCGGTTACACATGAAACAAACCCAAAGGGCTATTGTAGTTGGCGGAGGTATACTTGGATTAGAAGCGGCAAAAACTTTGCATTTGGAAGGGCTTAAAGTCACGGTAATCGAAAGAGGCCCTTTTATCATGAACCAGCAACTGGATGCAATGGCTGCTGGAATCTTGACTGAATTAATTGAAGCAAAGGGCTTACAAATTCAGGTTAATCAATCGGTTTCCAAAATAAGCGGAACTGAGTGGGTTGAGAGTATTGAGCTTTCTGATGGAACAATTTACGATGCGGAAATGGTGGTGATCATAGCAGGCATCCGCCCCGGGGATAATTGGCCATTGCGTCCGGAATTGATGTTGCCGCTACGGGCGGAATTTTGGTTAATAACTT
>JAAUTT010000048.1 GCA_012031335.1 Bacteroidales bacterium
CGGAAACGTAACCTTGGTTCTTAGCCACAAATTAAGCTGCATTGCTTCATTTATAAGGGTATATGAACCGCTTATAAGTGCTTGGCTGGCTATGACGGTAGCTATTGTTGCAAGAACAATCGAAAAGATAAGAAGCGGTTCCGGCACAATGGCATAAAAAGGTCGGTCGCCGGCTAAATGCGTACCCTCTCTTGTTAATAACCAAGCGGATTGACCTGCATATGAAAGCAATAAACAAATTTTTACATATATCATTTCTTATCGGCCGGGGACATTGTTGCCTAACCGCAGACCCAATTTCCTATTGAGTCTGCCAATCCGGTTACAGTTTATTTATTGTTAAATTAAGCTGTTGTTATGGGTATATATATACTGGTTCAACAGCGCATTAATAAAAAAGAAATGATAGCATTAGAAAATTTTGGCTGGAACCAACAGCTGCAAACATATTTCAACGAAAACAACCAAACCCATTTATATGCAGGACGAATAATATCCATAAAAGGGTTTAAATATATTTTGATTTCCCCTGAGGGTGAATTAGAAGCTGAACTTTCAGGGAAGATGCTGTATACTTCAGAACAGGAAGAACTACCTAAAGTAGGCGACTGGGTTTTATATTCGGGATACGAATCCCTGGGTTATATAGTAGGAATATTTCCAAGGAAGAATACGGTTTGCCGAAAAATAGCAGGGAAAAAATCTGAAAAACAAATTCTGGCAGCAAATATCGATTATGCCTTGATTGTGCAAGGTCTCGACAGGGATTTTAACCTGATGCGTCTGGAACGATATCTGGTTCAAATGGCTAACTGTCAGGTTGAGCCGATAGTAATTCTGAATAAAGCCGATCTGGTTCCCGATCATGAATATTACCGCACCGAAATAAACCGGTTAAACCGCAACTGCCCGGTTTTCTTTTGCAGTACTTATACTGGATTTGGATTGGAACAATTGAAGGAGGATGTGCTGAAACCAGATGCAACCTATATCATGATTGGTTCTTCGGGTGTGGGTAAGAGTTCTATATTAAATACATTTATGTCGGGAAAAATTCAGGAAGTAGAGAGTATAAGCGATATTACCGGAAAAGGAAAGCATACAACAACAACCCGAGATCTTTTCAGATTGCCTAATGGCTGTCTTTTAATTGACACTCCCGGAATGCGCGAGTTTGGTATAACTGCAGGTGAAGATTTGCAGGAACTAAATTTATTTCCTTCTATTGACGATTTTGCCTTAAGCTGCTTATATGCCGACTGCCAGCATATTAACGAGCCTGATTGTGGCGTTTTGAAGGCTCTGGATGAAGAGAAAATAAGCAGAGAATCATACGAGAGTTACCTTAAACTTATAAAGGAACAACGTCGTTTTGAAATGAAAGCAGGCGACCGGAAACGTTTGGGGAAACAGTTTGGTAAAATGTCGCGTGAAGCCCAGGAATACAGAAAAAGGTATAAGTTTTAACATTAAATCAGGATGGATCGGAAATGGGTTACTGGATTAATTTATACAGCATTCATTTTATCCATCCTTTTTTAAACTTTTCTTGCTTTTCTTTCCAAGGGAAGTAAGCAGCTGTATACAAAGCTGTTTAATGGAACCCCAACTTTAAATTGTTCACCTAACCGGGCTACTGTACCATTCTGGTAATCTATTTCCGACGGTTTCCCTGCGCATATGTCGCGGGCCAGCGAGGTTGTGGCGTCGTATGGGTAGGTATCGATATAGGCCATTGTTTTTTCAGTGAAATCAATTTCAATCTTTGCTCCGTCTGCTAACGCTACTTCATAAATTTCTTTCAGTAAAACACGCATAAGTTCCCGTGTTTCGCTATTTTCCCTTATTTCTCCATAGGTTGTACGAGTAAGCGCTAAAAGGCCGCCACTTCCAATAATCATGAGCTTCTTCCATAGTTCGGTTCTTATATCTCCGGCAATTTTTGATTTTATGTGCGCCGATTCCAGCGTTTTCTGCAATTTCTCAACATTTGGGTTAATACCATTGTTCATTTCCCCAAAAACGATTTCAGGTTCAACCCCAAAATGGTTGATGATACCCGGAGCTTCAATTTTGCTGAAAATACGGCATAATCCGGCCAATACCTGATTTGGCTGAAGAACAGCAAGTAATTCATCGGCAGCAAGAACCCCATTTTGTAAAGGAAGAACAATTGTGTTTTCCTTAATGAGGGGTTTTAGCTGAACTGCAATATCTTTCACCTGCCAAGCCTTAACACCCAGAATTACAAGTTCGGGGGTATCAATTTCCGAAATATTATCGGTCGCCATAGCTGGTTTTATCAGGAAATCTCCCTTAATACTTTTGATTTGAAGACCTTTTTCGCGAATCTGTTTCAAATGTTCGCCACGGGCAATAAAGGTTACATTGTTTCCAGCCTGGGCAAGTTTACCTCCGAAATAGCCACCTACGCCACCGGTTCCGATGATTGTAATATTCATTTTTTAAAGTGAAATATTATTATATTCTAATTTATACTTTACTGAAACTGATATTTCTTTTTATACCGGAAATACCCGTCCGGGATATTGGCGAATTACTAAAGAAGGTATTGAATTTTTTTTCTGTGAGGTTATTCCAGTCTTCATCGCTCATACTAATTAGTTCCTCCTTTGGGGAGAATCTCTCTTCGCTGGTTACAACAGCTTTTCGGTTCCAGGGACAAACATCCTGGCAAATATCGCAACCAAAAATCCAATCGTCAGTTTTTCCTTTAAAAGCTTCCGGAATATCTTTTTTATTTTCAATGGTGAGATATGAAATGCATTTATGGCTATTGATAACCCCTGACGAAACTATGGCACCGGTAGGACATTGTTCGATACATATATTACAGGACCCGCAGTAGTTTCGAAGGTTTGGAGCATCGTATGCAAGTTCAAGATCGGTTATTATCTCGGCAATAAAAACAAAAGACCCATGATTGCGGGTGAGGAGATTTCCATTTCTGCCAATCCATCCCAGGCCGGCTTTAACAGCCAAAGCACGTTCCATTACCGGGGCCGAATCGGTAAAACATCGTCCGCGGGCAGGTGCTATTTCCAGGTTGATAAATTTAAAAAGGGTAAAAAGCTTATCTTTTAAAACTTTATGATAATCTTCGCCATAAGCATATTTAGCTACCTTATAATGGCTTTTGAATTTTGTTTTATCGGGGTAATAATTCTGCAAAACAACAATTACCGACCGGGCATTTTCGACAAGTAGCTGTGGGTTGGCTCTTTTTTCGATGTTTCGATCCATGTAAGTCATATCGGCCTGATACCCTTTGCTCAGCCAGGAGAGCAACCGGGCATGATCTTCGGGTAATGGTTCGGCCCTGGTTATTCCGCAGTCGTCAAAACCTAACCGGATAGCTTCAGCTTTTATTCTTTCACTTCGGTTTGGAGATCGGATAACATATTAACAGAGTAAGGTCAATATTCAGTTGTCCCTATAAGTGATTATGGATTAGGACTGCAATAATGGTCTGCCATATGAGCCCTGGCCAGTTTAAAGTAGGCCTAGTTCCAGCAGAGCGGCTTCGCTCATCATATTCTTATCCCAGGGGGGATCAAAAGTAAGATTGATAGCCGCCGATTTGACCCATTCAATTGCCTCTATCTTTTCCTTGATTTCCATCAGCAGATCGTCAGCAACCGGACAATTGGGTGCGGTTAAGGTCATGGTGACTTCCACCTGGTTGTTGTCGTCAACGTCGATTTTATATATCAAGCCAAGATCGTATACATTTACCGGGATTTCAGGATCGTAAGTATCCCTTAACACATTCACCACATCGGTTTCGAGTTGTAAAAGATTTTCAGCCATATTTAGAATTTAAATTTTAGTTTATTAATTATGCAATAATGCCACCCAAAACATTGAAGCATTATCTGCTTAATTTAGTATGGTAAGCCAATGCATAATATTTCATTTGTTTTACCATAGAAAGCAAACCATTGCTACGGGTTGGCGAGAGGTTCTGTTTCAGGCCAATGGCATCAATAAAAAACAGATCGGCATTCATCACTTCCTCCGGGTTACGGTTCGACATCACCCGTATTAACAACGCAATAATACCTTTTGTTATGATGGCGTCGCTATCCGCCCGATAAACAATTTTATCTCCCTCCAAATCAGCATGCAGCCATACTTTCGACTGGCAACCATTTATCACATATTCGTTTGTTTTATATTTCGGGTCGATCACCGGCAGATCTCTGCTTAACTCAATCAGGTAATTATATTTGTCCATCCAGTCGGTAAACATTTCAAATTCGCCGATAATCTCATCTTGTATTTCCTGAAGCGATACAGCCATGTTTCTTTTTTCTGGCAAAATTAATAAATCCCTTTAGAAGTCAAGGCCTTTTGTAAATCCTATGTGTTCAATATTACAAAAGAAGGTTTATGATTTATCTGAATAGATAGCCGATGCGGGAATGAATTATCTTCATTCGTGCAGTTTAATAGTTTTGAACTTCTTATCTTTGAAAAGAATTCTTTCATATGCTGGTCAATAAACGCAAAATAGTCAACGATCCGGTTTACGGATTTATTAATATACCTTATCCGATTTTGTTCGATCTAATTGAACATCCTTATTTTCAAAGGTTACGACGGATTCAGCAGTTAGGGCTTACCAATATGGTATACCCCGGAGCCAACCACACCCGTTTTCAACATGCACTTGGAGCCATGCATTTAATGGAACAGGCTATTGCTGTGCTTCGCTCCAAAGGCCAGGATATTACCGAGGAGGAAGCAGAATCAGTGATGATTGCCATTTTGCTTCACGATATTGGACATGGTCCCTTTTCGCATGCGCTGGAATCTACCATTGTCGATCATACGTCGCATGAAATTCTATCTCTTCTGTTTATGCAGGAGCTCAACGATTATTCGGAGCAGGCTGCAACTCGCCATTGATATATTTCAGGATAAATATCCCAAGCATTTTTGTATCAGCTGGTATCGAGTCAATTAGATATGGACCGCCTGGATTATTTACGGCGCGACAGTTTTTTTACCGGAGTTATCGAGGGTACCATCGGGTCGGACAGGATTATCAAAATGCTTGATGTAGCAAATGACGAGTTAGTGGTTGAGGAAAAAGGAATCTATTCGATCGAAAAGTTTCTGATTGCACGACGGGTTATGTATTGGCAGGTATATTTTCATAAAACGGTGATAGCAGCCGAAAATCTTCTGCTTAATATACTTCATCGTATTAAATATCTGGCCCGGAATGGCGAACAGGTATTTGCCACTCCTTGTTTTCAGTTTTTCATTGCTAATCCAATTCCAGCCATAAATCCTGAAGAAATATCTCCTGAAATCCGTAAAATTCTATTGGATAATTACTCCAAACTGGAAGATAACGACCTCTTTTCATCGGCAAAAGTTTGGGCCGACAGCAAAGATCCTGTTTTGGCGTTGCTGAGCACAAACCTGATGAACCGCAGGTTATACCGGATCGAAATGCAATATCAGCCTTTCGAAACTGAATATATTCAAAAACCGGAAGGAAGATTATGCTGGAAAAGCATATTAGGGAGGAAGATTTGTCACTGTTTGCCTTTACAGGAACCATCAGCAATCACGCTTATAGTTTAAATGACGATAAGATAAAAATTCTAAAAAAGAACCGCGAAACCATTGATATTGCCGAAGCATCGGATATGCTCAATTTAACAGTTCTATCAAAACAGGTAGTTAAGCATTATTTCTGTTATTTGAAAATGTAAAATTGTTGTAGAGATGCTATACATTGCATCTCTACAATAATTTTAGGCTTTGTTCTTCTTCTCCATTAAATGGTGGATAACGAGAGCTAAACCTCCAAAAAGAAATACCATTGAAAAATAGGCAACTTCCTGATCTAAAGCTGTTGAAACAGTTAAAATATTAGCTATTAATATTCCTAATCCTATGCCAATGAAAAAAGTCCCGAATTTCAAACTTGAAAAGGTTAAAAAATCCGATTTCATTTCCGGTGGTGGAGTGGCGCCTTTTTCAATCAACATAATTCTTTCTTTCCGTTTTACAAATAATTGTACAACCCCGTAAATTGCGGTAAAAACAACCGCTGCCATCATAATATCTGCTAAATGGTTCATTTTATTATGTATTAAATGAATAATTTTGTTCTCATAAGCTATGACGCTACCTTTTAAAAAACGGTTACAGATATTTTTGCATTTTTTTTCTGTAACGAATCCGAATCAACCTGCGTCTATTAAGTTGTATGCAATTTCAAGACGATACATATTATATAGAAAAGGTGATCATGGGCGAAATTCATGCATTTTCGTACCTGGTGGAAAAGCACAAGCGTATGGCCTATAACTTTGCCCTTAAGCTTGTAAAAGTTCCTGAAGATGCAGAGGAGGTTGCGCACGACGCCTTTGTTAAAGCATATCAATCGTTGAAGGAATTTCGTCGCGAAAGCAAATTTACCACCTGGCTCTACAAGATTATTTTTAATCTTTCCATATCCAGGTTAAGAAAAAAAAAAGCTGAATATTTCTTCCATCGACGATTCAAAAAACAATACTTTTGAAATTGCCGAAAACGAAAACTTATTCAGCGCCATCACCCAAAATGAACAAAATTTGATGGTAAGAAAAGCTGTAGATAAGTTACCGGATGACGAACGCGTTGTGATCACTCTTTTTTACCTGAACGAGTGTGCTGTTAAGGATATAACCGAAATTACGGGCTATTCCGAAACAAATGTCAAAGTAAAACTATTCAGGGCAAGAAAGAGATTATGGGAAATGTTAAGGATGAATTACCAGGATCAAAATGTAAGAGAATATGATGGAAAATAATTTAGATATAGAAAAAGTAACCGATGGTTGGCTCAGAAATCTGGAAGCTGATGATCCTCCCACAGGGTTTAACGGAAGGGTGATGCAGTCAATATATGAACTGCAACCTGCCAAAGCACCTTATACTTTTAATTATTTGTGGTTGCTTTTATTGTTGCCACTGCTTGGTGCGGCAGGTTGGTATTTATCTACCTTTCCTGCCTTTGTTTCGAGGGTAACACTTGTGGTGTCCACCATAACTCATTATTATAATTCGGCGAATACAGCATTTGGCGATATGTTTACAAGTATAAAGAACATTTCTATTTCACCCATGATTATTCTTGGGTTTTAGCAGTTTTGTCGTTATTGATTATCGAAGATATATTCAGCAAAAGCAGAAGCGATAAGTTAAAAACCGAAGTAAAATAACAAGTAACCCCAGATTTTCCACTTATATATTAAGCACAAAAAACTTCTCAGATAACCTTAATTATCAATTATAAACTCTCTGTCAGCGGACTTGGAACAATTGGTTTTTCAAGAGAAAGGTTCTTGGGTAATCCTTTCAAATCCATTTCTTCAATTAAAATACCATCAGGTGCAATAAAGGATACCGGTAAGCCGGATATATCGGGAATAAATGTACCAAATCCACCACTAGCAGGGCCAAGGTTTAGCATGGTATTATAAGCTGTCTGCCGGTTAGAGATGCCAATACATTTTCGGAGAGTCGACAACGATAGGGAACTATTACTTAAAGGTCTGATAAGTGTTTCTTTGCCATCGCTTACTGCAACTTTGTAAATTTCAGTGGGAAAGCCACCCATTGTGCGGTCTACTCTTTTAACGATAATAGCATAATCAAGTCCTTCATCTTTGGCTTTTTCTATGAGCTGTTTTTTCAGTTCTTCAGGAGAACTCTGATTTTTTCCGGTCACTTCTATAACCCCCGGACCAGTTATATAGCTTACACCATTGCTGAAATATGCATATCTGCGATGTCCATTCGATTGTGGCACCATCCGTGTAGGGGTGCGATCGTTAAGCAATGTCTTCAGAATGCCATTTTCAATCAGAGTTATTTCTTCAGGAGGGATTACTCCATCGGCATCAACACCGAAAGAACCAATTAAAGGGGTGTTTCCGTATTTGTTCATTTTGGAGAGAGCTTTTACCGTAAGATCGGCCGAAAATAACCCTCTTATTCTGTTTATTTTCAAGAGAATTGGGATTGTTGCCTGTGAAAATTTTCATATTCCGGTCGGCATAAAGTGGTTCGCGAATGGCAATCAAAGGGTCTTCCTGCGAGAAAAGACTTCCGGAGATAAGTTCGGAAGCTGCCTGATCTAAAAATAATACCGGACCGCTGTAGTTCCAGCAAATGTTTCGGCAGTTTTTATGTTTTTGAGCCGGTTAGCCAGCAAGGCTATTTCTTTTTCAAACCATTCGTCAGATGGAATATCTGCCGGAGAGGGAGCTATCACTTCTATATTGTCCGAAAGTCGCATTCCATCTGGTGTTGTTGAAGTGGCCGAAATAGTAATGATAGCTATATCAACCGGGCTTTTCACCTCCGAACCTTCGCTGTTCACCATAAAAGCACTGGCCTTCGAAAACCTGAAAGAAACTCCGGAATCGTCGATAAAAGGATATTTTTTAAAGAAGGCAGAAATTTCCCTTACACGGGTTTCCCATAGATTTTTATCGTATTTGTAATTCACGCCTTCAATTTTGATTTACTTAAAGGAGCTTCACTGAAGTCGGGAACCAGGGAATCTAATGGGATATTATTTCTTTTGAGTATATACAATTTATTTTTAAATGTTTCTCCGGCGGCTTTATAAACTTTATCAGTCTGAATCCAGAATGTACGCCGAATACCATAATAATCATGATCCAAAGGCAGGGAAATATTCCCTCCGTTGTACCGGATGTTATTATTTTCGTTTTCGAAATTTTCATCGTTTATTTTGTAGTTACCTACCATAACTCTTATCATTTCGGTGTTGAGTTTATTCTCATCCGAAAGTATGATCGATCCTAAAGAACCAAGCACAACTGCATTCTCGGAACTTCCCAGGGTATAACCTATAAAAATGGTTTTTCATAGTCGAGAAAACGAAGAGAATTCATGTTGCGCGTGAGCTCATCGTTGAGCGCTTTAAAGATTTGATGGTCGGGTTCTTGAGCCTTGGTAGATATAAAAGTTATAAGGAGACTCAAAAATATTGAATGTATGTTTTTTTAAATCAGTCATTTCAAAAAAGTCTTATGTTAATTTAATTTTTCAGCATCGGGTCGCGAAAGCACCGGAATAGTTTCATTAGCATTGGGTTTTCGCTGTGTCTCAATTTTCTTCACAAACAAAGCAGGAGCTATGGCTGTTACCGGAATATTTCCCGATTCGGCACCGCAAATTCCGCTAAAAACCTGAGGTTGGTTACCAGTTGCCACTATTTCCGAAAACATAGCCAGTGGTGTACCGATGAGGTTAACGCCCCGGACGAGCTCATCAGGCCTGCCATCCACATAAATACGATAAACTTCGGTTGGAAAGATATTGAAAACATTGGGAGTATACACCTGTGTGAGGGTAAAGCCACCTACCACATCCTGAAAATAATAACCATATTGCCTGCCTTGCTTTTTGCATTCGCTGATGAGTTTTTTCCTAAGTTCGGCCATGGTATTGGGCGAAGTGGTTTCAATTATCAGGTTCGATTGGCGCGATGTAGGCTGAAGCCCCATACTGGCGCGTCCATGACCATTCGAGGCTGGGAAGCTTTCAAGGGGAGCCCGCGACATAAGAAAGTTCTTAAGAATTCCTTTTTCAACAACAGTTACTCGTTGCGATTTAACACCCTGATCGTCGTATTGATATGAACCTATGAGTTTTACGTCGTTGTAACTGTTGAGTGTCGGATCCGAAAAAACATTAATAAATTTGGGAAGCACGGTACTTCCAACTTTAGATTTAAAAGTTTGTGAATCGTTGTTGTTTCTGAGACGCTGTCCTTCGATACGATGGCCAAAAATTTCGTGAAAAAATACAGCCGATGCAGCCGGAGATAAAATAGCAGGTCCGGAATAAGGTTCGGCCAGGGGAGCGTCTTTAAGTTTCTTTAAACCTTCGATAATCGATTGTACATCAGCCATAATACTCTGATGATCGGGTAATCCGTTTAAATCTTTAGCAGTATAAGTTTTAAAGAGAGGTAATACATCGCCATCTCCTGTTTTAATGGTTCCTGTGATATGAAGTCTGCAGTAACTGAAATTCTGAGCTATTTCACTCCCTTCCGTAGATATAAAATATTTCCGGTCGTTAACAATGCCTAGTTCAACTTCGGCCGAAAAGATATTAGCTTCACCTATAAATGGGCGTGAATATTCCTTTACCTTATCTTCCCAAATTTTTTTATCAATAGAAACAGGAGCCACTCTGGGTTCAATGTATACATAAGGCTTTTCTTTTGAGAAATCGGGCAGTTTACTTTCCGTTTCTTTATTATTGTTTTTCTTGGACAAATATATACTAACAGCTCCCCGATAAGCTGCATCAGTTGATTTCCATAAAGCTTGCCGGATAGCCAGATCATTATCTTCAAAAGAGATGGGCAGGCTGTTACCCAGGGCGTCACCCAAAGCGTTATCACCTGTAAATGTATGTGTATTATCGAACGAATAATCCCCAACGCGGATTGTGGTAGATAAAAAATCTGAACCGGTTGGAGTCAGAATTTGTTAAACTACCAAATGAAGATGCAATTGTGGTGTAATGGGTATCATAAACCTGGTAACTTAGAAAATAGGGAGCATTGGGTTCTTTTTTCAGATAATCTGTTTCACGTTTCAGCTCGCTTTTCAGAATATCGAGCAGCGGATCCTGTGCTTTCAAAAGTAATCCGGTTTCGAAAAGCAAAATGGACACGACTACCCATAGCTTAAGTATACTCTTCATAATCAAAAATTAAGAAATAAGAACATCAAATCTAAAGATACTTTTTTATATTTGAGATATACAACAAGAAATATGCCCGGTTCGCTCATATGAGAAACCCCCATTATTTAATTTAGTATGGTTTCTATTTCGGGGTTATAAGTGTATGTAGCTATAAATCAGTATATTTTAAGTCTTAAAAATGTTTTACACTTTTTTGGTTAAAAAATCTTAAATACAATAACTCCTGTTAATTTTGTGCCTTCTTTTTTTTTAAAGATTCTATTTAGGAAGATAATTTTTCGACAGTGGAAAACAAAAAGCATTTTGGTGTAAATCGCCTGACTATAGCCGGGTTGATTATTACTTTAGGAATAGTATACGGAGACATAGGCACCTCACCATTGTATGTGGTTAATGCAATATTTAAGGGCTTTGTAGATTTCCGTGAAGAATTTGTGTTGGGTGCTATTTCCTGCATTTTCTGGACACTTACCATTCAAACCACTTTGAAGTATGTGATTATCACACTTCAGGCTGATAATAACGGAGAGGGGGGGATTTTCGCACTTTTTGCGCTGATTAGAAAAAATCGTCGTGGGCGATACCTTTTTTGCCATGTGGGTGGGAGTACCCTGCTGGCTGATGGAATCATTACTCCTTCAATTACTGTTACTTCGGCAGTCGAAGGTTATAAATTGCTGAATGAAAATGTACTTGTAGTACCTATTGTACTTGCAATTTTGTCGTTGCTGTTTCTGATACAACAATTCGGCAGCAGGTTTTTAGGAAGGTCTTTTGGCCCCATTATGCTGATCTGGTTTCTCACTATTGGGACACTTGGCGCCATACAGGCGTTTCAGTATCCGATTATTTTCCGAGCATTTAATCCGGAATATGCAGTAAAGTTACTTACAGAGTATCCCCAGGGATTTTTGCTTCTGGGTGCTGTATTTCTGGCAACCACCGGCGCGGAAGCTTTGTACTCCGATTTGGGACATTGCGGGGTTAAAAATATCAGGATCAGCTGGATAATGGTAAAGATTACGCTTATATTCAGCTATATGGGACAAGGTGTCTGGGTGCTAAATCATCCCACTGAAGCTATTGCAGGGGTTAACCCTTTTTTCGCCATTATGCCCGATTGGTTTCTTGTTCCGGGAATTATACTGGCAACAGCAGCTGCCATTGTTGCAAGTCAGGCATTGATAAGTGGTTCTTTTACCCTTATCAGTGAGGCTATATCTCTTAACTTCTGGCCAAAATTTAAGCTCCGGTATCCCACTGAAGTTAAAGGACAGATATTTCTTCCCCGGGTTAACTGGTTTTTATGGGTAGCCTGTTGTTTTGTGGTAATATATTTCGAGCAATCGTCGGCGATGCAGGCTGCTTATGGTTTGTCCATCACCATTACCATGCTGATGACTACCATTCTGCTCAGCCTTTATATTTATAACAATAAAGTGCCACTTCCCTTCCTGATATGGTTTCTGATCATCTTTCTTACTATTGAGGGGGCTTTCCTCTATGCTAATCTGCATAAGTTCTGGGATGGCGGATGGTTTACCATTATGGTGGCAGCAGTCTTTATCTTTGTCATGTATAACTGGTATAACGGGCGTAAAATCAAAAACAAATTCCTCACCTTTGTTGAAATCGAAAAATATGTACCCATAATTAAGCGTATCAGCACGGATACCAGCATTCCAAAACATGCAACTAATCTGGTTTATATTACTAAAGCAAAC
>JAAUTT010000049.1 GCA_012031335.1 Bacteroidales bacterium
GACCTGACTGTAAAGCCTTCCAATAAAATTATAGTAGAGATTGACAGCTTCAAGGGTGTTTCTATTGATGAATGCGCTAAGGTAAGCTCTGTGCTCGAATCCAGGCTCGATCGGAATATTGAAGATTTTGAACTTGAAGTTTCTTCACCCGGACTTGGTCAACCTTTCAAAGTTTTGCAGCAATATCAGAAAAATATTGGTAAACAGGTATCTGTGCTGCTTAAATCCGGAACCAAGTATACAGGGAAACTTTTGGAGGCTGAACAGGCAGGTATCAAATTCGAATTTCAGGAAAAAACACGTATCGAAGGAAAGAAAAAACCGGAAATGGTTACTATCATAAAGGAGTTGAATTACAACGAGATAAAATTAACCAAAGTGATAATTAATTTTTAATGAGCCAAATTTTGGGAATATGGAAAACCTTAATTTAATCGACACATTCTCTGAGTTCAAAGAGCTAAAGAACATTGACAGGGCAACCATGATGAGTGTTCTGGAGGATGTTTTTCGTAATATGTTGATTAAGAAGTATAATACTGATAAGAATTTCGACATCATTATCAACATTGATAAAGGCGACTTTGAAATTTGGAGAAACAGAGAAATTGTAGAAGACTCGGAGATATCTGATCCAAATCTTCAGATACCTATATCAGAAGCATTAAAGATAGATCCCGATTATGCCGTTGGCGAAGACGTAACCGATGAAGTTAAACTGCTCGATTTTGGTCGTCGTGCCATTTTGGCTTTACGTCAAAATCTCACTTCCAGGATTATGGAACTTGAGAAAGGCAATATTTACGGGAAATATAAGGATCGTATCGGAGAAGTAATTACCGGCGAAGTTTACCAGGTTTGGAAAAGGGAGATATTAATTCTCGATGACGATGGTAATGAGCTTATACTTCCCAAAAATGAGCAGATTCCTTCTGACCATTTTCGCAAAGGAGACAATATACGGGCAATAGTATTACGTGTCGAAATGAGGAATAACAATCCGCTCATTGTTCTTTCGCGTACATCTCCCATATTTCTCGAAAGATTATTCGAGCTTGAAGTCCCTGAGATTTTCGACGGACTTATTACCATCAAGAAAATTGTTCGGGTTCCTGGTGAAAGAGCCAAAGTGGCTGTTGAATCATACGATGAGCGTATCGATCCGGTTGGAGCATGTGTTGGTATGAAAGGTTCCCGTATACACGGCATCGTTCGGGAACTTCGTAACGAAAATATTGATGTAATCAATTTTACAAATAATAACCAGTTATTTATTTCCAGGGCACTGAGTCCGGCTAAAATATCATCCATTAAGATTAACGAACCTGCAAAACGTGCCGAGGTATATCTTAAACCCAACGAAGTTTCCCTTGCCATTGGTAAAGGTGGGTTAAATATTAAACTTGCAAGTCAGCTAACAGGTTATGAAATTGATGTTTACCGCGAAGCCGATGAGGAAGAAGAAGATGATGTTAACCTCGACGAATTTGTTGATGAAATCGAAGGATGGGTCATCGACGAACTCAAGGCTGTAGGTTGTGATACCGCAAGAAGCGTTTTGAGGTTAAGTGCTGAAGAATTATTGAAACGTACCGACCTCGAAGAAGAGACTATCCGCGATGTACTTAAAATTCTGCGTTCGGAATTTGAATAAATACATTGATATATATTAACTTAGCGCAGCAAATACAACAAGGCATAATAAACGTACAGGATTAATTTATGATAGATAAAAAAGAACTGAGACTCAGTAAATTAGCAAGGGAATTCAATGTAGGGATTTCCACTATTGTCGATTTTCTTAAAAAGAAAGGACATACTGTGGATCCAAATCCTAATACAAAAGTGGCTCCCGAGCTGTTCGATGTCCTGTCAAAAGAATATAGTTCCGATATCAATGCTAAAAAAGGAATCGGAAAAAGTAAATCTGCGCTCTCTTAGGGAAAAGAAGGAAACTATTACCATAGACGAAACTCCTGGAAATACCGAAGAGGAAGAAGTTATAGAAAAGGAATTATTAATAAAAGATACCAGTACCGGCAAAAAAGCTCCATTATTAATTGAACCGAAACGTGATATTAAGGAGCCTGAGGTAAAGGTGATAGGGAAAATCGATCTCGAATCGATTGGTAAACCTAAACCAAAACCTGTTGAAAAACCTGTTGAAAAACCTATAGAAAAGCCTGTAGAAAAGTTTGTTGTGCATGAAGCTCCAAAGCCAAAAGCTCCAGAGGTTCAGGAACCCAAAGTTGAAAAGATACCCGAAAAACCGGTTGAAAAGCCTATCGAAAAGGTTGCTGAAAAGCCGGTAGAAAAACCCAAAGAAAAGATCGAAGAAAACCAGTTGAAGTGATTCCAGTAAAAGAAGTTGAACCTGTGGCTCAACAACATGTTATTGATACTGTTCAGACCCCCGAGCCCGAAGTAATTGCTCCGGTTATAAAAACTGAGCAGAATATTCCTGCTCCTGAAAATGAGGTTATCACTGCTAAGGCTGAGTTTGAGTCCGACATTCGTGTTGTGGGAAGAATTGACCTTGACTCTATCAACTTGAGGACCAGGCCACCAAAGAAAACCAAAGAACAACGTGACGAAGAACGCCGGGAAAAACACCAGCAAAATCGTCCGCAGCAGTCTCATCAGCAACAGCAACAACAACAGGAAAGACGTCCTTCAACTGACGAAAGAACTCCTGAGCAACGTCAGCAACAACGCAATCAGCAAGCTAACCGGGAAGAAAGACGCCCGCACGACCCTAACAGACGCCCATTTCCACGACCTGAAGTTAGAGGAGAAAAGGACGATAAAGTTATCAGAGCCGAAGCTCAAAAGCTTTCAGGACCTACAGTTGTAGGTAAGATTGATCTTCCTTCCGCTGACGATCGCAAAAAACCTGTTGCATCTTCTGACGTTTACGACGCCAAAAAGAAAAAACGCAAAAGAATTCGTAAGGACAACGAAAGAGTACCTGTTCAAGGGAAAGATAATAAACCACAGACTCCGCAACAACAAGCAGATAACAAAGCAAGATTTGCCAATAAAGGCCCTGTTGATAACCGAAAGAGACGTCCAATTCGTCAGGAAGTCAGCGAAGAAGATGTTCAAAAACAAATTAAAGATACACTTGCCCGACTTACTTCAAAAGGTAAATCGAAAACTTCCAAATATCGCCGCGAAAAACGCGATATTGTTAGCCACCGGATGCAGGAGGAACTTGAACAAACCGCACGCGATAAAAACATTTTAAAAGTTACTGAGTTTGTATCAGTAAACGAATTAGCCTCTATGATGGAAGTTCCTGTTACGGCAGTTATTTCTACCTGTATGAATATGGGCTTGTTTGTTTCGATAAACCAGCGGCTTGATGCCGAAACAATGGCCCTTGTTGCCGATGAATTTAACTTCAAAGTTGAGTTTATCAGTGTTGAGGTTCAGGAAGCTATCAAGGTTGAGGAGGATACTCCCGACGATCTGCTTACTCGTCCGCCAATTGTTACAGTTATGGGTCACGTTGACCATGGCAAAACCAAACTTCTCGACTATATCCGCAGTGCTAACGTAATTGCTGGTGAAGCAGGTGGTATTACCCAACATATCGGGGCCTATGCTGTTGAACTTGAGAATGGCCGAAAAATCACTTTCCTTGATACACCTGGTCACGAAGCTTTTACTGCCATGCGTGCACGTGGCGCAAAAATTACCGATGTATCCATTATTGTGGTTGCAGCCGACGATGGCGTTATGCCTCAAACAAAGGAAGCCATCAACCACGTTTCGGCCGCCGGTGTACCTATTGTTTTTGCCATTAATAAAATTGACAAACCCGACGCCAACCCCGAGAAGATTAAAGAAGAACTCGCCAATTTGAATTATTTGGTTGAGGATTGGGGTGGTAAATATCAGTCACAGGAAATTTCTGCAAAGAGCGGTTTGAATATCGATCTGCTTCTTGAAAAAGTGCTTCTGGAAGCCGAATTGCTCGATTTAAAGGCCAACCCCAACAAAAGAGCTTTTGGAACAGTGGTTGAATCCTCGCTCGACCGTGGTCGTGGATTTATTGCAACCATTCTTGTACAGGGAGGAACCTTGCATACAGGCGATGTAATTCTGGCCGGAAGTTATTTTGGTCACATCAAAGCCATGTATAACGAACGTAACCAAAAAATTGATTCGGCTGGTCCTGCCATGCCGGTTCTGATTCTTGGACTTGATGGCGCTCCACAGGCTGGTGATACTTTCAATGTGCTCGAAGATATCAAAGAAGCCAAAGATATCGCTTCAAAACGCGAAATGTTACAACGCGAACAAGGTTTACGTACCAAGAAACATATTACGCTCGATGAAATTGGTCGTCGTATTGCCATAGGTAATTTCCAGGAACTGAATATTATTGTTAAGGGTGATGTGGACGGCTCCGTTGAAGCACTTTCCGACTCACTTATAAAACTGTCGACGCCGGAAATTCAGGTTAATGTAATTCATAAAGCAGTTGGACAGATTTCCGAATCGGATGTTGTGTTGGCAACGGCTTCAAACGCTATCATCGTTGGTTTCCAGGTACGTCCTTCAGTAAATGCCCGCCGTTTGGCCGAGAAAGAACAGATCGACATTCGCTTCTATTCCATTATTTACGATGCCATTGAAGAAATTCGTGCGGCCATGGAAGGAATGTTATCTCCCGAAATTAAAGAAGAGATTACCGGAACAGCTGAAGTACGCGAAGCCTTTAAAATTACCAAAGTTGGTACGGTTGCCGGTTGCTTCGTTAAAGAAGGTAAACTGCTCCGTTCATCGAAGGTGCGTATCATACGCGACGGTATTGTAATTCATACCGGTGAACTTGGTTCGCTCAAGCGGTTTAAGGATGATGTTAAGGAAGTATCGAACGGCTATGAATGTGGTTTGAATATCCATAACTATAATGATATCAAAGTTGGAGACTTTGTTGAAGGATTTACCGAATTGAGGTTAAAAAGAAACTTTAATATATCCAAATACTTAAGGAAAAGCCGGTGAATCCGGCTTTTTTATTTAGTATTTGCTCAATGTGTCTGAATTAATATGAATTATAAATGCTGAGAGGTTTGAAATTTCTTCTTCGGTTATCACAGGTTTAGGCATTTTTTTGGTCGAAAATGAATCGGGCTTTTCATAATCCGGGTTCCGGATCGATTGTTTTATGTACTCCTCGTCTATAGTTATGGTATATGGTTTCTTTTCTCTCAAGACCCGAATATTTTTACCCAGTATATTATTCAACGGGGGGCCATACATTTTGTCACCTTTGAGAGAATGACAAGTCATACATCCCATGCTGCCAAATAGTTCTTTCCCTTTCCTGATATTCTCCTTCCTTGCCAGAGCCTTTTCCGATTCGTTTTTGCACGAGTAAATTGTTAGTAATATTAGAAAGGCTAATAACAATTGGTTTTGTACCCGAAAAATTATTAAAGTCATATCAGTTTTGTAAAAAAAAGTATCATTACAATAACAGCTAATATAATAAATAGTCCCATGGGAAGAATTAAATTGAAATGTTTACCAGATTTCTCCATTTCATTCCAGATTATTCTTTTCAAATTCCTAAGACTTAGGTATAACCCTGTTAATACTACTATTGACTGAACCCAGGGTACAAACCCGGGAATAAACTGATGCCAGGGGATGTTTGCTGTTCCGAAAAAATCCCATCCCCAGCCAAATGGATCGGAGAAAGATTGAGCGATAAACGTTACATTTACAAATAGCATCGGAATCACAAATGCTATCCAGAGCATTAACCCAAGTGGCAGTAGCGAACCAGTTTAACGACAGAAATATTTCTTTAATGGAAAATTCCGTTTTTGATAAGAATTTCCCGGCTTTGGATAATAAAAAAATTAACCCTGGCAGCAAAACCAACGCAAAGTCCAAACAATAAGCACATAAATACCAAACAAATCCCAGTTACCTTTGTCCAGAATATTTACATAATCGCGCACTATTGCCCAATGCCCCTCATACAAAATACTGTAAACTACTGCTAATGCAAATATAGAATGGTAAGCCATGATTCACTGTATTGTTTAGTTACGGTTTCGCTTGCGAAGGGCCTTTTGTAAATGGCAACATTGTTATAGAGGCAACTGCGTGTGCATTCCAGGCAAAGCCCACATGCTGCATTATCTTTCAAATTCGCAACATTAATTCCGTATGGGCAAGCCCAACCTTTGGAACTGCCATGCTCACAATAATGCGATTTACAACGTTCACAAACAGTTTTTGACTTGCTTCGCAGGACCAGCGGGCTCATTCTTGAAAATGAACCAACAAAAACGCTGACGGGACAAACATATCTGCAAAAAGCCCTAAGCTCCCAGATCATCGACATTAGGGTAGGGACTAATAATAGCAAAAGGACTGTGATGCCCGATATATATGGTTTTGCTACAAGAGTTGTCGAAAAAGTTGCCAGGACAAGAAATACAATCAATCTTAACCAGTCGTTCCTTAAAAATTTCGGCCATTTGAGAAACAATCCCGAAAATTTATTATTGTATTCTTTTGTTTTACCCGGCAGGGGGTTAAAAAAAGACCCCCGCTGAAACATTTCACCAAGAAAGGGAAGAGGACATATTGTGCACCATATCCTGCCGAAAATTGGGGTTAAAACCGCTACAAGTATGAATAACCAAACCGCCCACATCAATAATACTCCCAGATTGCGGCCTGACATTTGAGTACCGAAAACCGATGTAAGAATTACAATGTAAATCATTAGCATGGCCATTATGGTAAGAATCGCCTGTGGCCATCGCGAAACCAGCAGTTTATTGAAGATTCCTTTCCGACTGAGCAAGGGCGTCAATTCCTTTTCTTCATAGTCATAAAAGAGGAGTGGGGTTCTTTTAAAAAAAGATACTATCCAGAAGAATACAATTCCCAGAATGATGCCAAAACTGAACCAAAGTAAAGTATTGGGCAGAACAACCAGTTTACCCAGTTCAAAGGCATGCATGGGACCACACCAAACATGGCACCGGTAGTTGCTTTTAGAAAATATAAAGTTATAGATGCCAGGATGCCTGGCTGTAAGCACATACTCTTTCGTAATTAACGCTTTTCGGGAGGGGTCGCTGGTGCTAAATACTTCAACTTCGCTGCGGGCAGGGCTTACTTTTACATCAATGTCAAATTCTTCCAGAAAAAAGGAATGGCCGGTATCTTCGGTCGAAAAAGTAAGATGAAGCCTGTCGCCCCGGTTACATCGAATAACTGAAGGTTCTTTTCCGTATCGGAAACTTTTGATATGTATGTACTTGTCAGTGGGTTGGGTAATAAAAAATTGTGAAACGATTGCAGCAATCAACCCAAAGAAAGGATGATGAGAATTTGTTTAAGGCCTCTGATAATTTTTTTCATCCTTTAAGTTCTAAACTACTTCCGGAGTTTCGCATTGTTTTTCCAAAGCAAAACTCTGGCCATACGGTCAAAAGGAGGATAGGTATGCATGTTGCCGGTAATTATATCCAATTCTCCATCGTTGTTATAATCGGCAATATCCAGCGAAAGAATGTGTGTTGGCGTTTTGGCAATATCGTGCCGGATAAATTTCATCGATCCATCGTTCTCCAGCCAGATAATACTCTGCGATTCAGGGTTGTCCCACAGATTAAATGCACTTACAGCAAAGAGATCGATATCATTATCATGATCAATATCAGCAGGTTTAACATTGGTAGCACCTGTAAAATTACAGATGCGATGGTATTCAAAGTTGATATTTCCTTTATTCTCGAACCATTGTACACCATGCCACGGACGGCCTTGCGGAGGAATGTAATCAAAGGCGTCGCCGTTTGTGTATAATATATCTTCCTTGCCATCCTGATTTATGTCGGAGATAAATATACTGCTCGAACCATAATCCTGATTGCTGGAACCCCAGATAAGTTTAGGCTGAAAATTTCCTTTTCCATCGTTAACAAAACAATATATTTCTTCCCATTCCTGGCTTACAAGCGAAATGATATCATTATCATTGTCATGGTCAATATCAATTATTTCTACATTAATTGGTCCCGAAAGATTCTGCAGGATATGGCTTTTGAATTTCCAGTTACCAAGATTTTCAATCCACCGTGTTTCGCCATCGTCGTAACCAAATTGAGCCACTGCCAGATCGATGTCTCCGTCATTATCCAGATCGCCGGCACGAACATCCGAAACCCTGGCTATTTTTTCAGCTACAAGGTGACTTTTAAAATTTTGTTTACCGTCGTTTTCAAGTATCACAACTGAGCCTATTTTGTCGTTATTGGGGAAAAGCATGCCTAAAATGCCTACCATAATATCGAGGTCTCCATCAATATCGAAATCAAAAGCCTGAACATGTGCAGGAGCAATGAGGTCGCCTGCAAGGATTGTTTCAGTAAAAGTATTCGCCGGACTTTGACGTATCGACGAAACAAAATTGTTTTTAGCATCGCATACTAAAGCATCCATAAGCCCATCTTTGTCTAAATCGACTGATAGCACATGAGCAATGAGCGGAGGTTCGGTAAATTTTTGTCCTACAGACAGCTGATCCAGGAAATCTATTTTTATACCTGCGGTACTCTCCGATTCCTGCGATGAGTCTCCTGAGTTGTCCTTCTTACCTATAATTCGTTCTATAACTTTATACCAGCTCATTCCTGTTCTTGCAGACTGATATGCTAAAAAAGCCAGGGGGACCCCCACGAAAAGTGCTAATATGATAATAACAGGGACGATATTTCTCCTCCTCTTTCGGGGCTGAGAACTGCTTGTAGTGTTACTTGGCATGATGTTTCTATTTAATTAATGGGGATTTTAATCTTGTATTATTATTTATTTCAAAATATTCTTCAGCTCGTTTATAAAGTTTTCCGGGTAAAACCTGCTTCGGGCCATGTTAATTGTAAAATCGCGATAATATTGAGCTTTGTTTTTATCGCCCGAATAGGAATATATCATAGCCAAATTTCTTCCGGAAGCGATCATGATATCGGGAGGGGAGTTAACATTCATAAAAGCCCTTTCGGAAATTCACGGCCAAGAATTATATCCCTGAATCTCTTATCGGGACATGCAGTGAGTATAGTTCCCAGCTTTTCGAGTAAGTAAGGATTATTTGGATGAATCTCAAGCGATTTCCTGAAGAAATTCATTGCTTTTTCCCAATAGTTTAGATTTATATAGAGGTTACCAAGGTATTCTATCGTTGCTAAGTCTTTAGGATCGTATTTCAATGCTTTTCATAAGAAATTATAGCTTTATTGAAGTTTCCTTCTGTTTCCGAGATCATTCCGGAGTATTTGGCAATTTTGGTATTATTGGGAGCAATTTTCGTTAATTCGGAAAGGTATTGCTTTGCCAATGCAAATTCGTTTGTTATAATCAGGAAATAAACGCCCTCCATAAGAGCTGAGGTATCTTTTCCGGCATCAGTGAGCATTTTTGTTATCAATTCCAGAGACTCTTTTTTCTTTCCTGTTTCCCACATCGACATGGCCATTCCTGTAATAATAACCGGATTGTCTGATTTATTTTCCTGAAGTTGTTTATAATAAACCAATGCCTGAGCATTCAATTGTTTATCCGATAATAACTCGGCAACCTCCTTTAATTCAGCATCTTCTTTCTTATATTTTTGAAGATGTTGGTTCATTAATGATAAGCCCAGGTCCAGACTGTCCATTTTAATAAATAATTTCAATGCTTTTGAAATTAGGTACTTGTTGTCGGGAATATATCGGAGGCCATTTTTAAGCAACAGCACAGTCCATTCGGGATTATAACTATTGTAGGCTTCGTCAATTTTCTTGAGCAGATAAAGATCGGATCGGGATAAGCGCGATAAACGATCAATAAGGGTATCCACCGGAGTTGAATTTTCGTTGAGATCATTGGCGCGGGTCATATAATATTTGCTCCATGGGATATCTCCTCTGGTATTAAAAACATTGGCCATTAAACGGTAGGAGGGTCCGAATGTTTTATAGTTACTGATGATATCCTTTAGGGTAGTTTCTGCTTTATCAGGTTGGTTATTTTTAATATATAGCCTGGCAAGCTGATACTTGGCATATACTTCCAGCGGGAATAAGTCAGTCCTCTTGTTTTGCCTGTCACCACCCGGATCGAAACGGAAATCAGAGGCTTTGTTGAAAGCAATTTCTGCCTGTGTTATACTTCCTGTGGTAAGGTAAGCTTCTCCTAAATAATACCATGCAAAGTAATTGGCCGGTTGTTTCTTTACAATATCCTGAAAGCATGAAATGGAAGTTGTTTCCTCGCTCAGTTCTTTATAAAGATGTCCCAGGTAATAATTCCAGATCCAATTCTCTTTATTTCGTTTTACAGCCAGTTGATAACATGTTTTTGCATTTTCGTAGTTAGCACCTGAATGATATACCATCCCCAGGTATCCCAGGTTGTCAGAAGTCGGATTTCGTTTCGCGATTTTATCTGCATATTTTAATTGTTCCTGAAATGCTTCGGGTAGATTTGTTAATGCTGGAAGTTGTGGAATTTTGTTACGGTAAGACAGGCTTGTAATCCAATAAGTTGACATAGTAGCCAATATTACTGCCAAAGTGATAAAAAGAATATATTTTAAATTCTTTTTCTTTGAAAATAGAGAAAGGTTCATTGTAGATATCTTTCGGTGAATGTCTGCCTAACGGTTAACAAATATATAATTTTAAAGGTATAAAAAAAGATTTTGAATGGAAGTAAAATAGACGGAATTGAAAGAAATATAGACAGACTAATGGTAAACGTAGATAAATAATAATGCTAACTTATATGCCAAAATGTTCAGATTATTCAAACAGAATAAAATTGAATTTTGATTATGGGTACTTCCTTGATAATTCTGCCAACTAACTTTCGGCCGTTAGCATTACATACAACTTATAAATACTGCATGTTTTCCGGAAGAATTACTCTGAGAAGTGCACTTTAATTGGGATGATAAGGCTATTTATCAGAATTTTAGGGATTATAATTTTAAAGCCTTAATGTATAAGGATCCCGCAATTTCCCTGAGACCGGGGATTTTTCCACCGTGTTGCCAATTCCTGAAATAGCAGGTATCATTTTAGCCGGAATTGCCGGATGCAAAAAATCAAAAGGTATAATATCAATTTTGGAAAATCCCGCCTTTTTTAGCATGTTAAGGAGTGGCCAGCGAAAAAGGCTGTTTCGTCGGGCGAATCACCAAGTTTACGTTTCAGCCAGGGAATATTTTTCTGCAGGGCAATTTGAGGATTCATCATGTTAGGTTCGGTAAAAACCATTATTCCTCCGGGTTTCAAAACACGGAAAATTTCAGATATTGCCCGTTGAATGTCGAGGTGGTGCAGAACAGAACTTCCTACAACAGTATCAAAGGTGGAATCGGGGAAGGACATTTCATAGGCATTTTCCTCGCGAAACTCAACTCTATCAGTAGGTATTTCCTTACGGGCAATGTTCAGCAGATCAGGTGATATATCGATGGCAACGATTGAGGCTTTTGTGGAAACTATCTCGCGCGTAAAATATCCGGTACCACATCCAAGCTCCAGAACATGCATTGCCGGATTAATATGAGCCGTAAGCATTTCCACTCTTCTTTTCCAGCGAAGCTTGCCGGCAGCCGATTCCCAATTCCAGATTTCTCCGGCTCCTTCCTGTGCAAGAAATTTCCCATGTTCAATTTCGTGCTGATACGTTCTTCCATTCTAATTTATATTACAGGTATTTGTTTATTGAAGTTCCCATGATACATGGCTAAATAAACAAAAAAAGCGGACAAAGCCGCTTTAAATTTTTATATTTTGCAGGTTTATGCTCCAATCATATCCTCGTATGCCTTTGCATCGAGTAATTCAGCTATTTCTTCGGTCTTTTCCAAAATAACTTTTACCATCCAGCCTTCACCATAGGGATCTTTATTTACAAGTTCGGGATTGTCCTGCAACTTGGAGTTGACTTCCACTATACGGCCAGTTAGCGGCATAAACAAATCCGATACAGTTTTTACAGCCTCCATAGTGCCAAAACCTCTTCTTTATCGAGGGTTTCGTCAAGGGTTTCGATTTCAATAAATACAATATCACCAAGTTCGCCCTGGGCGTAGTCGGTAATGCCTATTATACCTTCGTTACCTTCGATGCGAATCCATTCATGATCCTGGTATACTTTAAATTCTGGGGAATATTCATGATTGAAATATTTATTTTGTTTTAGTCTCGGATAAAAATGAACCCAAAATAACCAAAT
>JAAUTT010000050.1 GCA_012031335.1 Bacteroidales bacterium
AAAATTATTGATATATAAAAGTCTTAAAAGACCCCAAGCTCCAGGCTTGTTGATCTGTATTTTAGCCGAACTCACCAATCCCTTAACAAATACACTGTCGTAAGATTCCAGCTTTTCCTGATACGATTTGCTTTTCATCTCCTTAATCACATGCACTTTCAGGGCCAGTTCAATTCTTTGCATCAATTCATTGTACAAATGTTCCTTACCCGGATGCAACACTCCGGGTTTATTTCGTCCAATCTTTACTGATTCCTCGTATCTTTTGGAATAATTCAGAAAAAACGAATAATTACATCCTGAGATATCAATTCTTTCGCCAATTCCGGTTAGGTTATCCTGAAATGACAACCCAAGTGATTTCGATTTTTGCCATTGTACTTTATTTAATACCAATTGCTGCATTGCTTTTTGAAATATCAACTGATAAACATCCTTTTCGCTGAGCAAAATCGTATCCTGCTGAACTTCGGATAATACTGTTGCCCTTTCACGCATCATGTAAATCCGGAATTCTTCAGCAGGAATTTTATCGCCATTGATAGTAAGTACAAAGGAAAATAACAGACGATATAAAGAAAAAGCAATAAACAACAATCCAACTATCAAAATGATGCTCCATACTGGTTTTGATATTTTGCTTTCAGCCATTATCAAATTATCTGTTTGCTTTCCTGCATTAAAAATCAGACAAATTAAATCTATTGTTCCTGGGCACCAATATCGAATCCTTCGCCAGCAGGCAACTGATTCCCCCAGTAATCGCTGCTACCCACTGATTCCACTCCTATACCCTGTTTGGCCAAATCCAGGCCTTTATTTATAACAGGCGATCCTTTCCGTACTTTTAACCCATCGCAAAAACCAATACCAGTTTTATAGATATCAATAAATTGCGGATCGGCAAAAATATTTCCGGTACCGCTGGGGATACCTGTTATATTGAAGAACAGGTTATAACCGTGCATATCTTTTTTTAGCACATCGGTATAAAAACCCTGAATGGGTGTGGATGGGATATAATTCAGTTTCCCGGTATAATAAAAAATATTATTGAACACATAGGCAAACACTTCCGATTTCAGCGAAGTCATAAAATATGTTGGTGCGCCAACAAAGGTATTGTTGTAAATATAACGTCGCTGGTTGGTTTCACAATCGTAAAATTTAATGAAAGCCGACTCTCGTGTGGAATCCATTCCGCAATTTTTGAAAACATTGTACCTGAAAACCGATAAATCGTTGGTGCCCCGCGGGGCACACATCAGAATGGCCGCCCCGTAACAATCGTGGCCATAGTTATATTCGAAAAGGCTGTTATAACTTTCGTAATCGCTGTCGAAAGGATTGCGGTCAATACCGGGAGTCAGGTGTCCGTAGGATTCACAATACCTCACAACGGCGTTGCGAACATTCCATGTCCAGATTCCGGCGGTTGCCCTTTTGTCAGCGTTATAACGGCAGGCATTGTAACAAACGCTGTGTTCTATGGAAACATCGGCCGCACAAAAAATGACAATGCCATCGCCACTGATGTTACTTGCCGAGCAATTCCTTATGTGACAGTTTTTTGAAATGGAATCAAGAGGGTTAACCGGTTTGGTTTCGTCAAATCCCCTGCCTGCGATCATGATCCCGACAGCACAATTGTCGACTACACATCCCTCAATCACAATATTTTCGAACCAGCTTCCTTTTGGTAAACTATAGCCTTTTCCGTGACCGCCCACCCTGATGCCGCAATGGTCGAACTCCCGCTGCCCCAGGTGGGGACTGCAATTCACAGCATTTATATTTTCGATACGGATGTTCTCTACTTTTGCATTTTGAGCACCATTAACGGCAACTCCATTATGGTTGAGTGAACGGAATTCCAAACCGGAAATAACCCAATGACTTAGACCTTCCAGGGTAAGTCCGTTATCGTTGCCTTCAGTTACATTAATTACGGGTTTAGGTCCTTTTCCAAAGCTTGAAATAACAATTGGCTGGGTTATTGTGCCATTTCCCTTGGGTTTTAACCCAACTGTTCCGCTCCAAACGCCTCCGGCCTGAAACAAAATTTTATCTCCGGGCAGTAGCTGCAAAGTATTAATCTTTTCGACAGATCGAAAAGCGTTTCGTTTGCTGGTCCCTTGATTGTTATCGTTACCGGAAATGCTTATAAAATATGTCTTCCCCGCTGAGGACGGCTTTGAAAAATACCCTGTTAATGAAAATAATAAGAACAGAAAGATGTATAGGAAATGATTCATAAACTAAGTTTTTAATGATTTCTATTTACCTGTCGGAAGCCAATTAATAAGATCGCGGCTGCGGGCTATTCCCAGTTTGTTGTGCCCCCTTCCGGCAAATTTTGATACGTTGATACCTGCATCCATAGGTACAGTACCCGCGTAAAGAATATAAACATATCCATCTTTCATCAAAACATTTCCTTTTGCATCTTTGATGAGACAAGCTCCGTTTCCGCGTGTTTCGGAATTGAATGGTTCCTGTGGAAGTTCAAGTTTAAAGCCGTTTTTCCAATTCATCCAATTGAGAGGTTTCTTTCCTTTTCCGCAATCTGGTAAATCCAGGGGAAAAACGGCCAGTAATCGGATGTTAACACATGAAACTTCCCTCTGAACGTGAAAAATTGAAAGTTTTCATGCAAAAATCCGTTGTCTTTTCCATCAGTCATCGAAAAGGAAGGAAATCCATCCTTTATCCAGTGAAAAGCCGAATCGGGCGAAACAGATTGGGCAACTCGTGCAACCTGTCTATCCTTCACAAGTTTTCCTTCTTTAAGAATCCTGTTCTCTTTGTACAGTAGAAACCATGTGCCGGATTTTTTATATAAAACTCCATCGATTGCTCCCACTTTGCGATCATCCCTGTTGGTGAGATTTTTGGCCAGAGGCATATCAGGGCCCCAGTTTTTAAGATCCTTCGATGTACGGTAATACAAAAATGTTTGCTCATCGTTATAACTTTTTACCCATGAGTTATAGGTAAGATACCATGTATCTCCAATTTTAGAAACATCAGGAGAACATAAGCCGAAGAATCCGCGATCTGTCCCTGCATCATTGAGGACCGGTTCGGAATAATGAATAAAATCGGTTGTGGTTACTTCAACAACATGGCTTCTTACAGCACCGTTGTCGAAATAAAATGCTGAGAAGAAAACAAAAAAAGTATCGTTATGAAATACACATCCATAGTCCTTTATTGACCATTCGGGATACTCCAGGACCGGATTCTTAAGATTTGACCAATTAAACCTGTATCCCGGATTCTGTGCCGATGCATTTATACATATTATAACGATAAGTAAAATTGAAAAAATAATGTTCTTATGACCCATATATTTAAATCTTTAGTTATGCTTCACTAAACTTTTCCCTGGGGTTCTCAAGGGCTACCAGGGGAGATTCCTTTTCTCCACCTGGCTTAACCTTGATACTAACAACTAACAACTACTATTCTTCCTTCCAGCCATGCCATTGTCTGCCCAGGGGCATGACATACTACTAAAAACCGCTCCTGGTACATTCCTGAACAAATCCAACTACACATGTTGTTCTTAATTAATATCTCAAAGGATCAAAAAATACTCAAATTATTTTCAACAAAATGGATAGATCAACACTAGAATTTCATTCTTAGGTACAGGAGTAAATCCCATGTATTGTTTACGATCAAAGTTCAAATATTCACATAGCTACTTTTTCAAAGAAGAATCCGGTATGGCTCGTTTTAGTTTCACCTTCTCCTTATTTAAATCGGGCATCAAGCCTTTTCGCAATAATTTGTTCACAATATTGTTTTCTGAGTTCTGTTTTCTCCAATTGAGGAAAAGGCAAAATCTCTATTGTCTTGGCCAATTCTCGGGCTACGTTGTAGTGTGCTGTTACAAAATTGTAATCATCGGCAACCATTTCGCCCTTGTTGTTTATAAGTTGGACAATCAATACTTTCTGTAAAGTATGAAATTCAATGGAGGAAGTATCTAAACCAGGGTTTTCGTTATATATCTTAGATGTCAGAATTTTTAAGCAGTTCCTGTCTGGAGTTGTATTTAACCAAAAGGTCGTTTTGTGTAAGTTTTATTTCAGGGGTTTCATCGGTTGAAAAGTGAACGTATTTTTTCTCCTGCTTTTTGCTTTTGCGATTTTTAAGTGCTGGTTCATAAATACCTTGAACAGGTTTCTGGACGGGATTTACAAACTCCACCATTACACTTGCAGGTTTCAGCCCTTTAGAAGTAACGTTAACAGCAACCTTTCCTGCTTTCCCATTCGACCGGATGATATTGGATACCGGTGCATCGATATACATGGTACCATCCATATCCAGGTTTTATCCATATCGGAGACATACTGCTGAGGTCCGACCAATGTGGCTGGTCCGGTAACACTCCAATTTAGGGTATTCCGGGCACCATAAACATGGTTGCCAAATTTGTCGGTAATATCGGCTTTTATCACTATCAGAGATTCCCGGCCGCATTGGCTTTCAGAAAGTTTGAACTTAAAACCAGATTGGAAGCAGTATCGGCCATAGTAATCTTACTACTAATGGTTGTTCCCTTTTTATAGCCAATTGCTTCGGCAGTGCCTTGCTCAATAACTATGGAATTAAAGGTTACAGTGTGAAAGTTATCCTTAGTGGGGTACAAAGTACCCTTGTAAGTATTATTAATTTTCAAAATTACGCTGTCGCAGTTTGAATCGACCGTTAAATCGCGGACCGTTCCCAAATAAGGCTTGCGCCAGAAATGCGGATGGATGAATACCATCGGGGTTTTACAATAATTCGCCTGCCACAGGAAGTACATATATTTGGGAATCCTGTAGGCATCTACCCAACCTTTCGGGTTTACATGTTTCAATGGGGAATATTTGTACTCCCTGTCGGCGCCATGGTCGGCATAGAGCCACATTACACCATTCCCCATATCAATCCTTCCTCGCTGGCTTGCTCCCATAATGCGGGCCATCCTGTGCTGAAACTCCTCCGTCCCCGTTTCCTGGTTATTTTGAGGTTCAAGAGGTTTAACATCCTTGTTGTACCATCCCCGAACGGTACATCTTAAGAGGTTTTCCATATCCATATCCTCATCGGTGTGGTCCACATAGTCGCCGGCAGAGTTATTATAAATATGCCTTGCATGTATAAAACGGGTTGTATCTTCTTCCACGGCCCATTTGGAATCGGTGGCATTGGTGGTTTCGTTACCCAGGCTCCAGAAAAGGATGCTTGGATGGTTTCTGTCGCGGCGGATCATTTCCCTTAATTGCTGTTCCTGGACATCCTCCGAAAAGGCTTGATTTTTTATATTAGGCACTTCCTCGCAAACAATAATTCCCAAGCTGTCGCATAAATCGTATACATATTTATCCTGTGTATAATGGCAAGTCCGGACGAAGTTATGATTAAGATTTGTTTTGATATCAGTCAAATCGTCCCGATGCATCCATTTCGGTATCGCATCGCCCAGCCATGGATATTCCTGGTGCCTGTTGGTTCCGTGGATATCTGTTCTGACGCCATTCAGGTATAATCGTTTCTCATCCTTGTTCCACCAAAAACCACCGGAAGCCTAATGGACTGAGATATTGATCGGCAATAACATTGTCCAGAATTACTTCCGAATACACCTTGTAAACGTTTGGAGCATCAGGCGACCACAGCTTTGGGTTTCGGATGGTGTCACTTAACTGGTCGAACCTGGCAGTTTCGTCCGGTCGGATAGATTTCACGGAGCAGATTGTTGCGATAATTTTGTTGTCAGCACCGGCAATGGCGGTTTTTAGGGTACATAGCTGTGCAACATTGCCTTCATTCCGCACCCAGGTCTGAACTCTGACCGTGGCAACTGATGAACCGACCAGAGGAGTGGTAACAAAAGTACCTCCTTCATAATCAGCCGATCCCTGAAAGGGAATATACATCTTATTCTTTATAACAAGCCGCACATCCCGGTAAATTCCTCCATATACGTTAAAATTTCCCGCACTCATGGGAGGGGTGCCATACTCATCGTTCCGGGTGTTATTAACTGCTACAGCAATAATGTTTTCCTCCCCAAAGATTACGAAACGGGAAATATCCAAACTAAATGAAGCATAACCTCCATTGTGTTCTCCGGCAAATTTACCATTACCCAACTCTGGCATATTTCTGCACTCCGTCAAACTCCAGGAAAATCTTTTTGTCGTTGTAAATATTGCCAATGAGGATTCGCTTACGGTACCAGCCCCAGCCATTCCACCAATATGAGTTGTCTTTTTCAGAGGCATTTCTGACAAAAGGGTGAACATCCCCGGTTGTTTCATAGGTCATCCAGGTGTGCGGAAAAACTTACAGGTGTCCATTTTGAATCATTGCATTCTTTACCTTCAAAACCTTCGGAAGCAGACGACAACGGGAAATACGAAAAAGACCAGTCGGAATTGATTGTTTTTTCTACCCTTGCACCATGGGCAATATAATTAGTTGTTTGCTGCGCCTGGCTGCAAATTAAGGCTGAAAACAAACAACAAAGGGAAAAACTACTGAAATCTTCATTATAAATTTTTTTTATGCTTAAGGTTATTTGTCCATAATTGATTTGTCAATTTTCACAGACAATCCTATCAATCATTTACATTTCCTCAAAATATATCTGATGCATTAAAAATATTAACCTGGCTAAAACAGTCCAACCTCAGTAATCCTAACAATCCGCATGAGGTTTAAAGGCGAAGGGTCGACCTGAAAACGAACATACCGTGCGCGGATTGTTCCGGGTAATTTATGCCTGGCTTCGTTAGATGTATTATTTTCAATACGGTCTATTTCCTTCCATTTATCATCCAGGTTTTCTTTCACGGATAAAGAATAGCCGGAAGTTATGAGCAATGGGTTTTCGAGGCCGTCGTGGGTTACATGCCAGCGACTTATAGGTTTAACTTCGTTGAGATCTATTTCGAAAAACTTCACTTTGGATGTGTCAGCATCGAGCCATCTGGTTGTTTCATCTTCATCGAATGCAAAAGCCGGGCTTTCCCAGCTATTAGTCCTTCCCGACTGGCCGATGACTTTAGCTCCAATCATGAGGTTTTCTCCCAGATCCATATCATTTTCAGTTCTGGTGTCCTTAACATCCGATAATAATTCCACAGCAGGACTAAATTCATGCACAGTCCCGGTGGTTAACGACATAGAAAATATGGCTATTTTATTACAATCGGGGAGAACGATTTCTTTGGCGCCTTTGGGCAATCTAATTGTAAAACGGTACATGTGGGTAAATATGTATGAATCGTTCCGTAAAGGATGATGGCGATGCGTTCCTACCCAGGCGATATCAGCTTTTCGGAGGTAACCTTCAGAAAAGTTGCTATTTCCCCATTGTCCGATAAAACCGGTATAATGCGGAACAATCAACTCATGTTGCTGACCGTCAATGGTGAATGAGACTTTTCGGTCCCTGTCGGTTGCCGCAGCTAAAAAAGAAAAGTTGCGTATAATCTTTGTCCGCAGGGAGCACTATCCTGTTCCCGGCGCATTTGAGTACATGCTTTTCGTCCGTTTTCCCTAACCTGAAGCTTACATTCCCGGTTTTGATGGAATCTGGTATCAACTCTGCAGCAAAAGAATTTCCTTTGCCGTCGAAATTGATTGTTTTTTTAAAAGCCTCAGGACTCCACGCCTGATGAGAGAAAGGCAGATCAATATGATGACAGTAAGCTTTCGGGATACCGATCGAATATTCTTTAAGTTTTACTGCAAAGGTTTTGGGTTGAAATGGCTGAATGTCGAAAATAAGCTTGTTTTTAGAAAATCGGACATTGCCTGTTACCTCTTCGAGGCCGTTCATTTCCTTTGCATCTGCAATGTCGGCAGCAATTTCTATTTCCAGGTTTTTTGCAGCTTTGCCTTCATTCTCGTACAACCGCAAAACGAACCACTCTCCGTCTTCCGACTTCTTCAGCGCTTTTACGGTCACCTGCGATGTGTTGGTTTTGAGGAATGAAAATTCCTTTCCCAAATAGCCCTTATGTTTGGAAGTTACAAAAGCAACGACAGGTTGGTTTAGTATTTCGGCTTTCTCAGGGATGAGAGAATTTACACCTCCCTTATGACCAAAAATAGAATATGTAAAGGTATGGTTTCCCAGATCCTGATTATTCTGATGTTTATTTTTAGTATCTGAATGCGGAATATGCAACAACGTCAACCTTAATGTATTGTCCAGGGGTTTATCCCAACCATACTTGCAATCGTTTAATACAGAAACCCCATAATCGCCGACGGTGTCCGTGATATCGGCCCAATACTGTGCCGGAACTTCGTAAGCTATTTTGGTATTGTTGGCACGTTTAACATATCCCAGCCCCAAATCGTAAGTTGCATCTTTGTTACCAGCAGAAAATGGAAATTCGGCTTTTACAAGGCAGTTTTTTGTGTTCCAGTCTAACTCAGTCAGAATGTCAATCCGGTCATCCTGGCCTCCACGGCACAAACGTATTCTCCTTATTATCTTCGATTCCTTGTAGGATTGTTCTATCCGAAGCGAAATTCTGACGGGTCCGTTTTCCTCCACAACTATCCTTGCTGGTGGTTCAAGTGGAACCGGATTTGAGTCGACCACTTTTTTCATAATTTCCCATGCAGGATACCTTTCAGGCCTGTTATCAGGAAATACACACATTCGAATTGATTTTCCACTTTCGAGTAGTTCCTTCTGCATTTTTTTATGAAAGATGGACTTTATATCCCCATTTTTGTCAATCCCAACCTTATAAATGTCATTTTCAAGATAATCATTTCGGATCCTGAGCGATTGCTGCGTATCCTGATTCTCAAACCGAACATCGTACACCGAAAAACTTACAGGTTTTTAAATCAGCACAAAACAGCAGTTTTTATTTTTCCGTTGTCTGCCGATACAACCTGGGCCATAGTCTTGTTTCCATCAGGGCTTACCATTACAACTCCCTGTCCGGGTTTTCCAGTGTAATCAATAGTAACTTCAACAATATCCTTCCTGGGAATCGACAATGGATTGTAAACAACTATCGGTATTCCCTTTACGTCGGTGTTCAGCGTGCTGCATATTGCTTCAGAGGCATCGGTCAGCACCGAAGCAAATTGGGATTGCGCAATCAACTGGTCGTTCCAGGTAAACCGATAGGCGTTTGGGATACTTGTTCCCGTAATATCATCGTGAAACTGATGCCATAAAAAACGGGTCCAAATCTCTCTCAGCTTTTCGCCGGGATAATCCATCACGCCAAGCCATTGAGCAATTACTGCGCATCTTTCAGCAGCATCGCCCAGGGTTTCATTTCTTCTGTTATACTTTTTAACAGCGGCCTGGGAAGTATAGCAACCAGTGCCATGAACATCCATCAGAAGTTCCCCTTTAAAAACGCTGAGTTTTTCAGTGTTTCTTTTCATCAGATCCTGGAACAGCATATCTGAAGTAGCGCTGATCATTTTCATATCGCCCTTCTCATGGAGACTCCTCTCCACCGACCGGGCTGACGAAATAGTTGGAGCCCCTCCTCTGTCGCCCATTCCATAATACCTGTAAGCTACGCCATAAGGCGAGTTCCTGCAAACTTCAAGCATATCCTTGTTCGAAGTAAGGTCTTCTCCGCTCCACACGGTACGGTATTTCTTGCCATCCAATGCCGACAATATTTTGGAACCATCTACTCCCTCCCAATAACCAATCTGAAATGGAATTTTCGACGTTCCATAAAACGGATTCTCGCGCCATTGGAGCTTTTGAGTTGAAAAACCAGTTAAACCGCAGTGCCTGGCAATTGTTGGCAATGTATAGGAAAAACCAAAGCAATCGGGCAAAAAGACGTCGGTGCTTTTCAAACCAAATTCCTGTTTATAAAAGTATTGCCCTAACAGGAAATTCCTGAAAGCCGATTCGGGCGATGGTAAATTTGTATCGTTAGCATCAAGAGAACTTCCGGACACATGCCATTTGCCAAGCTTGATGTAATCCTTTACCTTTAAATACTCGGAAGGATAATATTCCTTCATCCACATGTATTTGATAGCCCCTTCGAAATTGAATACATAAGAAGGGTAGTTTTCGAACAAATAAAAATTTTGATACAGGGTTGTTTTCAGGTATTCATCGATAGTACGCTGAACGTCCCATTCCCATTGGGTGTCGAGATGGGCGTTCGAAACCAGATATGTTGTATATGCTGGTTTTTGCACGGTATCGTTTGTTTGAGCTGATCCTGTTCCCAAAAACGGCAACAACAGTAAAGCTCCCGAAATAACCCTTTTATTCAGAAAGTTCATCATTTGTAAAATGTTAAATGCTTTATCTTGGAATGCCGACAGTAGTTTTTTCATCCATGTCATCGTTCCAATAAAGAGGGGCGAGCCAAACTCCCCCCGAATGGAGATTGGTGGTGTAAATGTACCATTGCCATCGGTATCGCGAATTGGTTTGGCGCCACCGTCAACAAATATGCGTTTGTTTACATTTACGGCTTCCCAGTGCTTTCCAAAACTAAAGGGGTTGTCGCTTTTGAAAATCCTTAAAGCGTGGTAACGCGAAAGGTTGTTGTTATCGATTGGTCCAGCCCACATATACCATGCGCTTCCCCGATTAATTACCACCGGAAACTGAAAGAATGAATGTTCGGGCCACGGTGATGCAGGAACAGTTTTCTCATCAAATAAAGATGCCTCTTTGGGATCATCCTTCCGCCAATCGGATAGGGCTATCTTGCGTCCCGACCAATGGATCAGATCGTCGCTGGTACGATACACTATGGCATGCCTGTCAAAAACGGTTTCATTTTCGGCACCTCCATAAAACATTACCCATTGATTATCGATTTTTGTAACATATGGTTGAGAGGCAAATGGTTTATCAACAAATATGCACCCTTTCCTTCCTTTTATAAGGTCGCCTTTGCGTTCCCAGGTCTTCCCATCGGATGAAGTAGCCACATACATCCAAAACGGACCGATGTCGCCTGTGTGTCCGCCAAACCATGGAGCTGGTTCTCCTGAAGGGGTAGGATACCATCCGGACCATCCATTTCCTGCTCCAACATAAAACATATAGTAAAGTCCGTTATCGAATACAACATGAGGCTGCCAAAGGAATTCTTCCTTACAACCGGGATCGGCACTCATAACAATTCCCTCGTATTTCCAGTCGGGCTGGTTTAAATTATCGGATGTTGCATGAATAATATTTTCCAGTTTGATGAATTCCACCTGTCATCTCTTTTGAGAACTGATGCGTATAGATGCCACTTTTTATCGTGGCCGTAAACCACGGTGGCATGATCTACTTCCATGTCTTTGTCAATACCTGCAACTTTTAAAATAGCTTTAAACTCACCGGGACATACTATGGACGACCTTTGCCTGTCGTTATTTAAAACCCAGGTTTCTTCGGACGGAGGAGGAGCATTGGATAAAAATATATGGTCCACTCTCAGTAAAGATGGTGTTGGACTCTGATCTTCAATGCAAAACGTGCTTTCTTTTGGCATAGGCGACTACATTCCATCCTCTGAGATTTAAATCGTAGAAATTATTCCCAAAAGCCTCGTAAACAGTTTTGCCATCTACTTCAAGAAACACCCTTACATTGGGATGCACTTCTCCGGCAATGTAGAAATTTAAAAACTTACGATTGATAACAAACTCGGGACTTTTAAGAATCCCGTCGGGGTTATTGTTGTGACGCCCACGCTGAGCTCCGCTCTCGAGGTAGTAATTCCCCTGCAAACCAACAGGCCCTCTGCCCCATTCTTTAATATCATCTTTCGATACAGGATTCTCATTATAAAATGGATTTTTGCCAATAACAGTCCATCCGTCCAGGTTGCCTGATTCAAAATCGAAAAGAACTATATCTTTCTGTCCAAAAGTTGAATTGGAGAAAGTAAGAATTACAAATAACAATAAATATCTCATCTTCTAATATGTTTTTCACTAATTAATTTTCATTTCAGGTATGCCTCTATTTCAAAGCAATTCTTTCAAAATAAAATGCCCCGTTTCCGCAAGTTACACCGAAAAGGGTTCCGGTCCTCCTGTCGCACGAAATGCCTTTCCAGCGCAAAGCTCCTTAGTTCCATCGTACAATTTGGCCCACGATTACCCCGATCCGGGCTGTATAAAACTGAAGAAGGGCATTTGGACCAGTAGAG
>JAAUTT010000051.1 GCA_012031335.1 Bacteroidales bacterium
CTGATATCCTGTAGGGACTACATCTGTGAGGAGCACTGCATCGTCATGATCCATCCATTCCGGCACTACAACAGGCCCCACATCAGCATAGGGCACCCTAACATATTCGGCCTGACCACCATCATAGCCACCAGCGGTGTGGGAATAGCCAAAAATACCTCCTACTGCCGTAGCTTCCGGGTTCGATTCATGGCAGTTACTAAAAAGTCCCTGGCGGCATAATGTACATTTTCCGCAAGCTATGTTAAACGGTACAATTACCAGATCGCCGGGTTTAAGTTTTTGAACGGAGTCGCCAATTTCTTCGACTATTCCGATAAATTCATGACCAAAAAGTTGATCCCACCCTTGTGTCGGGAACCAATCCATGATAAAGATGAAGATCGGACCCACAAATACAGGAACTTACAACTCTAACAATTGCATCGTTGGGATGAAGGATTTCGGGAAAAGGTTTATGTTCGACACGAACTCTGTATGGTCCGCGATAATTCATTGCTAACATAATTTAGTAATTTAACGGTTAAACATTATCTACCTTTCCTATTTACAAAATATGAACAAGTTATGCTTCTGTATACCATGGATATGCTACATTAACGATGTGTTCTTGATGATAATCGCTTCACCAAATAAAAGCAATGCCTGACACCCAAAAAAAATGAATTAAATTCCACACTTTAAGGAGCAAATCGCTGATCTATGTGTGGAAAAACATCCCCTTGTAAATATCTTTTGGTTCTTATTATGACAGATTTAATAAATCGTTAATACAAATTTGCTATCTTTAATAAGGCTGTTTTTTAGTAAGATTTTCAAATAAGATAGTAACTAATGTAAGCTTAGGAATCTGTATGTATTTACTGATTTGAAATAAAAAACCATAAAAACCTAATAATGATCAGAATTATCGAAAAAGCATTCGTATTCCTTTCAGTATTTTATGTAATGACTTCTTTTGCATATTCGCAAAACAGAAGTTTTAAGTTCGAGAAGATTAATACTGAGCATGGATTATCTCAGGCCACAGTAAATTGCATATTTCAGGATAGCCGGGGTTATTTATGGATAGGAACAAATGATGGCCTTAATCGTTACGACGGCTATAATTTTAAAATATTCAGGAATAGCGATACCGACAGCCTTTCGATCAGTGGCAATCTGATCACATGTATTGCTGAAGATACATGTGGCATGATATGGGTGGGAACAAGAGATAACGGATTAAATGTGTTTGAAAGAAAAACCGGGAAATTTAAACGGTACCTGAATAAAAAACGGCGATTCAAAATCACTGAGCCACAACTCAGTCCGTTTCATTTATGTGGATCATGGTAATAACATTTGGATTTGTACCCGGGGTGGAGGGTTGAACTTATTTAACCGTGAGGAACAAAATTTTAAGATTTACCATAACCAGCCTGGAACCAAAACTTCTGTATCGGATAACTACGTTTATTCGATTACCGAAACCACCCCCGGAAGTTATTGGGTTTTAACCGAAAGTGGAGCATTAGATAAATTTGATCCTAAAACAGGAGTTACGGAAAGTTATCAATATAATGGCAACATTGTCAAAAAAAGGGGCTTTATTGGATACTCACTCTTTAAAGATACGAAAGGTTATCTGTGGATTGCAACTGAAGGTTACGGAGCTTACAGGTTCGATCCCACCAGTTATACTTTTCAGGAATTTAATTCAGCAACAAACGGACTTATCAATAACAATATTATTACTTCAATATTTGAAGACGATAACAAAAATATATGGTTTGGCACCGATGGTAATGGTATAATTATATACAATCCACTAAGCGGTGTATTCAGTTCTGTATTAAACGACAACCTGCCCGGAAGTCTCAGTAATAATGCTATTTATTACCTCTATAAGGATAAAGCAGGCACAATCTGGATTGGAACTTTTCAAGGCGGTTTAAACTTTTACAACAGATATAAGGATAAATTTACAAGCTTCAAGAACCACCCGACATCCGCAACCAGCCTGAGCAACAATTCTGTTATTTCAGTCTACGAAGACAGAGACCGAAATATTTGGGTTGGTACCGATGGAGGAGGGTTAAACCTGCTTGATCCCTTAAGCGGTAATTTCAAACATTTTAAACACGATCCTCAAAACAGCAACAGCATCAATGGGAATGTTATAAAATCTATTTCCCAGGATAGCGATGGCAATTTATGGTTCGGGACCTACGCAAACGGAGTTTGTAAATTCGATCCTCAAACAAAAAGGTACACCCGTTTCTTAACAGATGGCAATAACAGTAAAGCTATAGGAAATAATAATGTTTGGGTAGTTTATGAAGATCGCAGTAAAAATCTATGGTTTGGCTTAATGGGGGGGAGGACTGGATTTATATAACAAAAAGGATAATACTTTTTCTCATTTTACCCATATCGAAAATGACCCTGCCAGCTTAAGTTCCATAAGTGTTAAAACAATACTTGAAGACCGGGAAGGCCGTTTTTGGGTAGGGACTGAAGGAGGTGGTCTCAATTTGTTTAACCGGACAAACGGAAAATGTAAAATATACAGCCATCAACCCAGGGAAAACAATTCACTTCCCAGCAACGATATCAGAGCAATTTTTCAGGATTCGAAGGGCGAATTGTGGATTGGTACCGCTAATGGTCTGGCAACATATAATGCAGAGAAAGATATGTTTATTACATCAGGTGTAAACGCTTTGTTACCCAACAAAGTAATAAACGGTATTTTGGAAGATTCCGGTCAAAACCTATGGATTAGCACCAACAAAGGACTTGTTAAATACAATGTAAAAACAGCAAAGGCCAGGATTTATGACATATCGGATGGTTTGCAGGGAAACGATTTCAACTACACCTCCCAGATAAAGAGCCCTTCCACCGGTCAAATGATTTTTGGAGGGCCAAACGGAATGATTTTATTTCATCCCGAAAAAATTGATGATAACCCCGTGACTCCACCTATTGCTTTGACAGGTTTAAAAATTGCAGGGAAAGAAATTTCAATCGGCGATACCTTTAAAAACAGAGTTATATTGAAAAACGATCTGAACGAAATTGAGGAACTCAAGCTTCTAAATCGCGAAAACAATTTTGAAATTGAATTTGCAGCACTCAATTTTATTTCTCCTTTTAAAAACCAGTATAAATATATGTTAGAGGGATCGGATAAGGACTGGATAGAAGTATCTTCCCAAAAAAAGAGCCGTTAACTACATGAATTTAAAACCAGGGAAATACTTCCTGAGAATAATGGCATCGAATAACGATGGAGTATGGAATCCTGCAGAAAAAGTATTAAAAATTGTTATTCGGCCTCCCTGGTGGGCTACCTGGTGGTTCCGGATCATTATGATCATTTCACTCGGATATACCCTTTACACCTTATATCAGATCAGGCTTAAATCGTTGAACAAGCAAAAAGAAAAGCTGGAGCAAATGGTCGAAAGAAAAACAGCCGATCTGAAACAGATGATTACGGTTATCAAGCAAAAAAGTAAAGAAATATCCGAAACGGGCGAACTTCTTCATTCAAAATCAATTGTTCTTGCCAATGGTGCTGATGAACAATCGCAGGCAGCTCAAAAAATTGAATTTGAAGTAGAACAGGTTACCATTCATACCCAGCAAAATTCACAAAACGCTTTTCAGGCTGATTCTATAACCGCTCAAACCCTCAATGAACTTAATCTCATAAAGGATGCATCCGAGAGAAATATCAGGGAAATGGCTCTTATAAATGATAAGATTGCAATCCTTGAAGATATGTTTCGGCAAACCAACCTCTTAAGCCTAAACGCATCCATTGAAGCAGCCCGTGCAGGAGAACACGGCCGCGGTTTTGCCGTGGTGGCTTCCGAAGTTAAAAAGCTCGCTGAAAGAAGCAAAATAGCTTCCGAGGAAATTGTTTCTTCAGCAAAAAAGGGGCATTGGCTACGAATGAAGCCGGTGCATTGCTTGTAAAATTTCTTCCTGAGGTGCAAAAATCGGCTATCCTGATCCGTGAAATCTCCGCAGCCAGTCTTGAACAGAACCAGTCAATCGAAAGCATTAACCACTCCTTAAAAGATTACCTGGCTCTTTCGACAAAAACAAAACGAAATTTCGCGCGAAATTTCCGAAATATCAGGCGAATTAGATGCGCTCGCCCGATTTTTAAAAGACCAGGTTAAAACTGTTAACTAATATTAGCTCTGTTGAATGCCGGATCAGGAAAGTGGAATAAATTGGGAAATTAGGGTAGCATCAAAACTTGAGATGGTTCGTATTTTAAAAAAATACCGCTCATTTTTAAAATAGCAGTACAATTTTACCAATTTGAATATCTTTGTAACCTAAAATTTTGAAGGAAGAAAAGTTACATGGATCATATCCGGAATTTTTGCATCATAGCCCACATCGACCATGGTAAAAGTACCTTGGCCGATCGTTTGATACAGGCAACAAAAACACTGAACGAAAGAGACTTTCAGGATCAGGTGCTCGACAGCATGGATCTGGAACGTGAGCGTGGCATAACAATAAAGAGTCATGCCATCCAAATGTCGCATAACCATAAAGGAAAAGATTATATCCTGAATTTAATCGATACCCCGGGACACGTCGACTTCTCCTACGAAGTTTCGCGTTCCATTGCTGCATGTGAGGGCGCTTTGCTTATAGTAGATGCCACCCAGGGTATTCAAGCCCAAACCATTTCGAATCTTTATCAGGCTATCGATCATAATCTCGAAATCATTCCTGTACTCAATAAAATGGATATGGCCAGTGCCATGCCCGAAGTAGTGAAAGATCAGATTGTGGACCTTATTGGCTGCGAAAGAGACACCATCATCGAGGCCAGCGGCCGTACCGGAATGGGAGTCGACCAGATTATGGAACATATCATCGAACGCATTCCTGCTCCCAAAGGAGATTTGAATGCTCCTCTTCAGGCTTTGATATTCGACTCTGTTTTCAACCAGTTCCGAGGCGTTGTTGCGTATTTTAAGATCGTAAACGGTTCAATCCGTACGGGCGATCATGTCAAATTTTTCAATGCCAACAAGGAATATCATGCTGATGAAATCGGGGTTCTGAAACTAAAATACGAACCCAGGGATTACCTCGGATATGGGGATGTAGGTTATATCATTTCGGGAATAAAAACTGCCCGTGAGGTAAAGGTTGGCGATACCATTACACATGTGGAAGATCCTTGCAAAGAGGCTATTGCCGGGTTTCTCGAAGTAAAACCAATGGTATTTGCCGGGATTTATCCTACCGATGCCGATGATTATGAAGAATTACGCTACTCAATCGAAAAACTGCAGCTAAACGACGCTTCCCTTACTTTTGTGCCCGAATCCTCTGCTGCTTTGGGTTTTGGTTTCAGGTGCGGGTTTCTGGGTTTGCTACATATGGAAATCATTCAGGAACGTCTGGATCGCGAATTTGATATGGACGTAATCACAACCGTTCCCAACGTTTCGTACAACGTTTATACCACCAAAGATGAACTTATTGAAGTTCATAATCCTTCGGGATTACCAGCAATTACGCTTATTGACCGTATCGAGGAGCCTTATATGATTGCCCAGGTAATTTCGCAGGTAGATTATGTTGGAGCCATCATGAAACTGTGTATCGACAAACGCGGTATCCTTAAAAACCAGATTTACCTTACCACCGACCGGGTAGAACTTACATTCGATATGCCGTTGGCCGAGATTGTATTCGATTTCTACGATAAGCTAAAAAGTATTTCCAAAGGATATGCTTCTTTCGATTATCATGTAAATGATTTCAGACCAGCCAAACTTGTAAGGCTGGATATTCTGCTCAACGGTGAAATAGTAGATGCGCTTTCGGCCCTGATCCACCAGGATAATGCCTATGATTTTGGCCGCCGTATTTGCGAAAAGCTGAAAGAACTTATACCGCGTCAACAGTTCGATATTGCCATTCAGGCTGCCATTGGTGCTAAGATTATTGCCCGGGAAACAGTTAAAGCCGTTAGAAAGGATGTTACTGCCAAGTGTTATGGTGGCGACATTTCGCGTAAACGTAAACTGCTCGAAAAACAGAAAAAAGGTAAAAAACGGATGCGCCAGATAGGTAACGTAGAAGTGCCGCAATCGGCATTTTTGGCGGTGTTGAAATTGGATTAATTAAATCTGTTCTTAGGTTCGGCTGAGGTTCTACCTCAGTCAAACCGAGGATTTAGGCTTTAAGTCACATGTCTGGCAGCACCCAAAGCTGATCTGGATGCCACAAAACCTGATCCGATTGCCTCAAATGCTGATCTGGTTGCCGAAAATTCTGATCCGGGAGGGTTAAAACCTGATCGGGTTTGACGAAGGCAGAGCCTTCGCCAAACCGAGAAAATAAGACAAATTAATGAATTACCACACTTTTCCATATTCTCCCGAAGATTTCACGGCCCTTTCCGATTGTCGCCTTTGTCCCCGGAACTGCGGAGTGAACCGGACAATGGGCGAATTAGGCTACTGTAAAAGCGATGCCGGTTTTCATATCTCATCTATTTGCATCCATAAAGGCGAAGAGCCAGTAATTTCAGGTAAAAGGGTATTTGCAATATTTTCTTTTCGCGTTGCAATCTTCAATGTTTGTTCTGTCAGAACCATGAGATTAGTCAGAATAAAGGCAGCATTATGGAGAAGCAGATGACTTTTGGTGATATAATCACACAAATCAAAGAAACCCTTGTCCAAACCGAAAATATGGTTGGTTTTGTTTCTCCATCGCATTTCATTCCTCATGTAAAGGCAATTATTAACGCTTTAAGAAACGAAGGACTCAATCCGACTTTTGTTTATAACAGCAATGGATACGATAAGGTAGAATCGTTAAAATCTCTGGAAACATATATTGATGTGTACCTCCCTGATTTTAAGTATATGGAACCGGACCTTTCGCTTGCATTCTCACAAGCACGAAATTACCCCGAAACTGCTGGTGCCGCAATTAAGGAAATGCACAGGCAAAAAGGTTCGTCACTTCGATTGAATGATGCGGGTCTTGCGGAATCGGGACTCATTATAAGGCACCTGGTTTTGCCCAATGCAGTTGAAAACTCGGTAAAAGTATTACAATATCTGGCCGAAGAAATTTCTGAACGTCTGCATATATCGCTCATGTCTCAATACTTCCCCACGGATAAGGTCCGGCATATCCCACAATTGAACAGGATCATTACTTCCGGTGAATACGAACAGGTAACCAATGCTTTTCATAATCTTGGCTTCCACAGAGGCTGGCTTCAGGAACCCGAAAGTAATGAACACTTCCGACCCTCGTTCAAAAACGATCAGGCTTTTGAACTATAGTTTTTCTTTCATTTAAAAAAAGAAATGGCCGGCCCCAGATTTGGACAACACTTTCCATTTCATGTCTGATCTTAGCATAAGCCTCAGCTCTAAAAAATCATTAGCGGAATAATTGTCCCGCTTCAGACAGTAGCTTTAGTCGAATGAAGTTCTGATAAAGCATCTAAAAATCAGGGAATGGATATAAAAGTTTGCCAAAAAGAAAAATATTCCTGGTAGAAATACATACAATCTCTTAAGGAAAAGTGCAATTAGAAATTTCTTTAGTATCTATGCATACCAAAACAGGAAGCATAAAATTGAATATAATCTCCAAAATCATGAAAAAGTTAGTTTATGTTTTTTTATGTATGATAGTTGTTTCATCTCAACTTAGTTTGCATGCTCAAAAGAAAAGCGACTTTATAAAAGTTGAAAAAAACAAACTCGTCATTCATGATAAACCTTATTATTTCTGTGGAACAAATTTCTGGTATGGATATTACCTTGGATCGAAAGGTATAACCGGCGACCGGGAGCGTCTTAAACGTGAACTCGATCGTTTTGTATTGTTGGGAATTAATAATTTACGCATCCTGGCAGCTTCCGAAGCCTGCACTTTTGAGGGAACCCTGAAACCAGCCATCCAGCCTTCAAAAGGAATATACGACGAGGAGCTGCTCGACGGACTCGATTTCCTGCTTGCCGAAATGGGCAAAAGAAAAATTTACGGCGTGCTTTTCCTGAATAATTTCTGGCAATGGAGCGGAGGCATGTCTCAATATGTATCATGGACCGATGGTTCTGAAATGATTGATCCGACACAAGGAGACTGGAATAAGTTTTACGACTACACATCTTCGTTTTATGCCAATCAAAAAGCAAACGAGTTATGGCGTCAATATATTCAAATGCTGGTTAACCGGAAAAACAAATATACCGGCATTCTTTACAGGGACGACCCTGCTATTATGTCCTGGCAACTGGCAAATGAACCCAGGGGAGGCGAAGGTACTAACGGCAGCAAAACCATTGACGATTATTTCAGGTGGATAGACCAGTCGGCAGCTTATATACATTCGCTTGATCCCAATCATCTTGTATCCACAGGAAGTGAAGGTGCTATGGGAACTAAAGGAAATGCCGTTAATTTTGAAAAAGCTCATCAGTCAAAACATGTGGATTATCTCACCTTTCATCTTTGGGCTAAAAACTGGGGCTGGTTTAATGGATACCGGTATAACGAAACGCTGGAAAATTCAAAAACCAATGCCGCCAGATATATCAACGAGCATGTGGAAGTAGCGAAAAAGCTTGGCAAACCAATCGTTATGGAAGAGTTTGGTATAGACCGCGACTCATCCCGTTGCATGCCAGGAACACCGGTAACAGCCCGCGACGCTTATTTCAGCTTTATTTTTGACCTGGTTGCTGAGCATGCTAAAATGGATCGCCACTTATGGGTACCAATTTCTGGGGTTGGGGAGGCGAAGCCCAACCAATATCACCGGATGGGAAAGTGAGCAACTTAAGTCCTTTTCTGGCCGACCCGTGGCAGGAACCACAAGGCCTCAATTCGGTATTTGATTCGGATAAATCGACAATTAAAATTATACAGGATCATGCCAGACTTATGAATGGCCTTTCCAGATAAAATTACTTAACAAGTTAAAACAATTATATCAAAACCGGAGGGTCATAACAGTTTTTACCCCTGGTTCGGAATTTACCTGAATTGTGCCACGGTGCATATGAATAATCTGGCGGGACAGACTCAATCCTATACCTGTTCCCTGAGGTTTCGTAGTGAACATGGGTGTGAAAATCTGGTCGGCAATTTCGGCAGGTATTCCTGAACCGTTATCTTCGACCTGAATAATTACCTGTTCTCCCAGCTTAACGGCTGTGAGTCTCACATATGGATTCTCTCTGCAGTTAAGTGCTTCCACAGAATTTTTCACCAGATTTATCATTACCTGCTCGAGGAGTTTTTCGTCGGCCAGCAGCATCATATTTTCAGGAACAATTTCGTGTTCCCAGCGAATTTTATATTGTATAATCTGATCGCGCATAAGCACTTCGAGATTTGCGAATAGCTGTCGTAATTCCACCATCTCGAATACCGGTTGCGGAAGCCTTGTTAATTGCCTGTAGTTTTCGACAAAATTGGTTAATCCCTTACTCCTTTTGTGAATAGCATTCAAGGCGGTCATATAATCCTGACTGATAGTATTTCCACCCTCTCCTTCCCTACCATTTGTTTCGGCAAACTGGCGGATAATACTTGCTGAGGCTAATGTAATGGGACTTACAGAATTCATGATTTCATGGGTAAGTACACGTACCATTTTTGCATCGATTCGATTTCGGCATGTTCAAGTTCGGAGGTTACATCCTGAAAGATTACCAGCCGCAGAGAATCGTTACGTACTATGAACTCGGTAACTTTCACTGAAATATTGGCCACATTTTCACCATGCCTTACCTTGATGATATCGCTCTGACCTGTTTTTAAAGACTTTATAAATGTATAAAACCCAGTCCGGAAATTGTCGATAGTATGCATATCCAAAAATGGGCCCAGTTTGAGCATCTGCAGAAGTGCCTTATTCTGAAGTTTTACAACTCCTTCGGAATTATAAACCAGAATACCTGTAGGGATTTGCTGAAATGCACTTACAAAAAAACTGTACTGAGCCTCACGCTCCTGCTGTATATCGCTATACTCATGAACAATAGCATTCATACTGTTATATAACTCCTGAAAGCTTTTCCCATAAGGCTTACCTTCAAAATTCAAACTTGTATCCTTATTCCTGAAGGAAATGAAAAATCTGGCCAAATCCCGGTTTGTTCTCCCGACAAAATATATAAGATACCAGCATTCAAGTAAAATGAGTACAAAAAGATTAAAGCTGGTAACCTTAAGATTTCCATGAGAAAATGTCCATGTAAAGGCAAAAATGGTAATAGCCAGCAGAACTACCAGTGCTGCCACCACAACACCAAAACGTTTATAAACCATATTTTCTGATTTTTTCATAAAGTGTTGAACGGTTAATCCCCAGCTTTTGGGCTGTTAGGCTCATATTTCCCCCGAAAGCATTCAGTGCAGCACGGATAATTTCTTTCTCGTTATCAAATAAATTAAAATTCGAGAATTCACGCCCCTTACTCTGCTGCATATTGGATAAAATATCTGTGTCACCAATAATCTCCGAATCGCTTAGAATGAGCGCCTTTTCAACTTCATGCTGCAATTCCCTGATGTTACCGGGCCAATTATATTTCGAAAGTTTATGGATGGCGCTTTCCGAAAAGTTTGCCGATCCTCTTTTGTATTTTTCTGCAAATTTATGGAGGAAAAAATCAGCCAGTAAAGGTATATCTTCGATTCGTTGTCGTAATGGCGGTATTTCAACCTGCACGGTATTGATCCGGTAAAGCAGGTCTTCACGAAAACTTTTGTCTTGTACCATTTCACGAAGCGGCATATTCGTAGCAGAAATAAGTCTGAAATCGACTTTTACTTTTTGTACTGCACCAAGCCTGGTAACCTCCCTATTTTGAAGGACATTTAATATTTTGGGCTGGAGCTCAACCGGAAGATTACCTATTTCATCGAGAAAAAGAGTACCTCCCGAGGCTACTTCGATACACCCGGCTTATCCTGTCGGGCATCAGTAAAAGCACCTTTGGCATAACCAAAAATTTCACTTTCGAACAAACTTCCGCTGAGAGAGCCAAGATCTACCGAAACAAAAATTTCCTTACTCCTTGCCGATCGCTTATGGATTTCGCGAGCCAGAACTTCTTTGCCTGTGCCATTCTCGCCCAAAAGTAAAATATTGGCATCGGTACGCGCTACTTTGTCGACCATTTCCATCACCCGAAGCATTGCAGGAGAAACACAACTGCAAATATCAAACTGAGTCGAGGTGGATTCAATCAAATGATCCTGCCGGTTTTGTAATTTCTTAATTTCCATTTTCGATTGCCTCAATTGGCTGGCAGTTAAAATGGTGGACAATATTTTATCCTCATCCCACGATTTGTGAATAAAATCAGCCGCCCCTTCCTTAATGGCTTTTACAGCCAGTTCAATATCTCCATAAGCAGTAATCATAACTACAATGGCCTGAGGATCTATCTCAAGAATACGTTTTAACCAAAAGAGACCTTCGTTCCCGGTGGCTACACCTGCAGAAAAATTCATATCAAGAAGTATAATATCAAATATATCCTTCGACATGAATTCGGCTATGCGATTGGGGGTTTTTATGGTGGTAATACTTTCGTAATAAGGCTTAAGAAATAATTTAAGTGCTGTAAGTAATTCTTCGTTATCGTCGATAATTAGTAATTTGGGTTTCATGAAAAATATCAATTAGGTCTATAAACATACAAGATGTTTGGCACACGTGGAAATTTTTTTTAGAAGGATAGTATATCCAAATCGTAACATACATTCCTGGTTGGCAATTATCCTCTTGATTATTGAAGTTTCTTTATGATTTGTAAATAACCCCGTAAATTAAAAAAACAGAGCTTCCTATTCTCAATATTTTGGCAGTTTCTCTATAAACTTCCCTTGTTTTTATTTGTTATCACTATCTCCGAAAATGATAAGGAGATACTTGGCGTTTTAAGCGGAATATATAATTAAACAATGTCGCAATATCACCCTTTCAAAGTCATTTTTATACACCTGCATAATAAAGCATGTAAACTAAGTTTGTAACATAAAAATCAGTTAACCCTTTTAAAGGAAAAACTATGATAGCAACTAAAAAAGCCGTTATAACCGTTGAAGCAAATGTGAATGCTCCGGTAGAGAAAGTATGGGAT
>JAAUTT010000052.1 GCA_012031335.1 Bacteroidales bacterium
AATTCCAATCGTAAAAATATGTTAACCCCGGATATGATTTTATTGAAGAATATAGTAATTAGTACCGTTGTATGTTTTGTAATTCTTTGGGCGGCAGGATGCACGAAAAACGCCTACCTGTCGGATTTAAATGCTCATGCCGACTCTCCCTTATTTACTACTTATACAGCCGCTGCCGGACGTTCGGAATTCCAACTGGATCAGGGATATCATCTCTCATTTTATGAAAATGATGAAGGTATTGATCTGATAACCGATACCGGAGGTGATCTTGCCTTAGGCTTTAAAATCAATGGATCGTGGCATTACAGGCTGTCGGGCATGCATTCAAAACCAGTCATTACCTTGTCATATCCTGATATGGTAAAATATCATTATTATCCGGTAAAAGGATTAAAAACCGAGATAACTTTTCTGGTGCAAAGTTCACATTTAGCCATTCAGGATATAGTATTGACAAATGAATCCGGTGTAAAAATAGACGCTGAGATTGTCCCCTTTATGAAAAATGGTTACAGGGCATTTCTTGATGTTCAACCAGACAAGGAAAATAGTGCTTTCTTCTTCAAACATGAAGAACTCCCTGACGAGTGGACGCTAAGCCATAAAATCCCTTATGTCGATACAATTTATAATGTTTATCTATTTTCCCAGCCTCCCGACCGTTATGGTATTTATAATACTATGGGTGAAGACCCTCCTGTAATCCCTTTTGCAGCTATGAGAGACACACCATCCGTTTTTCGGATAAACGGACGTTCATTTTTGCAAAATGGGGAGCGTAACACCACTGTTGCGCCTTTGTCGCGCATTCAGATTTTTATAAATGGTAATCAGGAGAGCCTAATCACAGAAAACAGCCCGGTTTGGGGTGAAAACAGGGAGATCCTGGCCAGGGGAGGATATTTTTCTTGTGAGCTCGGCCATTTTGGAGCCATTAAAGCCGGCGATGAATATTCCTTTACTTTCTTCCTGGAAAACGGGCATCTCGGAGAACGATACACGGATACTATCAATTCGCCTGAAGCCGGAAAACTGCGAAAAGATGTTTCATTAAAGCCGTATGATTTACTGCCTGTTCCAGAAGATGTAACTATTTTAGTCAACAATGGTGTTGCCGAAATATCCTGGAACCATGATCATTACAAAGGCAGTTACAATTTATACCGGAGAGACTATCCCCGGGGTATTTACAGGTTGGTTGGCAGCAATCTTACAGGTACCTCTTTCCAGGATAACCTTTCCGATCCCTCGCGCCTGTATGGATATGTGGTAGCAGCAACTGATGGCCATACCATCGGAATGCATTCAAGGGAGGTGAACACAACGGCTGTCTTCTCATTTGCAGGATCTGCCGGTAGCAGTTCTTTAAGTGAAGTGGAGAATGTAAAGGTTATAAGTTTTCACAAAAAGATATCATTGCCTCCCAATGGTACCCGGTCGTTGAGGATAATCAGAAAAGTGGGACGTAAAGGTGAAACAAAGGAGAAACTTGTGGCAGACGCGCAAATGATGATGAAAGAAAAAACGTCGGCCTATATCCGGGACAATGAAAAGTTTTATGTCAAAGCAGCCAGCCCCCAATTTGTAGATGCTGAAAAAGAAATGCTTTGGTGGAGTTCATTTAATATGATGCGTGGGGTTTTTCTGCAGCCTGAAGCAAAAGCCGGATTCAATTATTATGTATTCTCCAGGGAGCCTGTGTGGGGATGGGGGCATGGTGGCCAGGTGTTTCATGAAAGCATCGCCATGCTTGCCTATGCTTATATTGACCCTTTGGGAGCCATGAATTCGCAGAGGATATACAGGGAGAGGCAGCGCCCTGATGGCTATATAAATTATCGTTCAGGCCCTTATCTGGACGAAGTGATCGAACATAACGGCGAATTTACATCTTCTGCTCCCTGGTATTCATGGATTAACTGGGAGATTTACAGCATAACCAAAGACAAGGTTTTTCTGAAAGAGATGTACATCTCGGGCAAAGCTTTTCATGATTATTTTGTTAAGAACAGGGATAAAGACAACGATGGCCTTTGCGAGTGGGGCGCACATGCAGTGTTAGAATCTGTTCGCGATGCACTGGTTGCTGTATGGGACGAAACCGGGTGGCCTTCCAATTTTGAAGGAGTGGATGTAAATAGTATGTTGGTAATGGAAGCGAAATCGCTTGAATTGATGGCCAGGGAACTGGGACTGGATGCTGATGCCCGCATGTGGAACGACAGTTGGGTAAAGCGGGCTGAATTGATCAATAAATATTGTTGGGATCCGCAAACACAATTTTATTATAATGTAGATAAAACGGATCATGATTTTTCTTTCAGGAAAGAAGGAGACCTAAAACGAATGGAAATCATAGGTTTTTTGCCATTATGGGCAGGTATAGTGCCTGAAGAAAGGGTAAAGCCTCTTTTGTCTCATTTATTTGATGCGGATAAGTTTTGGCGGAAATATGGGGTTCCTTCTCTTTCTGCCCACGATCCCTATTATAATGATACAGGTTATTGGAACGGTCCCGTTTGGGTGCAATGGAATTTTCTTGTTGTCCGGGGATTAATCCATTACGGATATATGGATCAGGCACGCGATCTGGTACACAGGGTTTCCCGAAATATGATCGCGCAATTAAAGAAAGACCATAATTTATGGGAGTTTTACAGCCCCGACAAGAATTGGGCAGGATATCACAAAACCTACATTTGGGCAGGCATAATCAATAAGATGATGCTTGATGTGATGAAGGAATAATTTTATATTGAAAATAAGGATAGTTATGAAGAAAGTGTTTTTAATATTCTTAGTGCTTTTATTGGCTGCTATGCTGCGCACGGGGTTCGCGCAAACCGTTCCGTATAACGGGAATTACGTGAACAACCGTTCTCCCTTAATTACAAAGCCTTATTTGGAGTTGCCCCTGGGGGTAATAAAACCCAAAGGATGGCTGCACGATCAGTTAAAACTTATGGCCGGAGGAATGACCGGAAATCTCGATACCCTTTATGAGAAAGTAATGGGAAAACGTAACGGATGGATTGGAGGCGATGGCGATGTATGGGAACGGGGCCCTTACTGGATCGATGGCCTGCTGCCATTAGCATATATTCTTGACGACGACAAACTTAAACGCAAGGTGCAACCCTGGATCGAATGGTCTGTTCAAAGTCAACAACCTGACGGATACTTTGGCCCTTCGGTTGACAGGGAGCCTGAACCTGGTTTGCAGCGCACAAATGCAAGAGACTGGTGGCCGAAAATGGTTATGCTAAAGGTAATGCAGCAGTACTATAATGCTACAGGCGATGAGCGTATCATAAGTTTCCTTTTAAAGTATTTCAAATATCAATTACAGGAACTGCCCAAAAAACCTTTGAATACCTGGACATACTGGGGGCAGCAGCGCGGCGGCGATAACCTTATGGTTGTGTATTGGCTATACAATATTACCGGCGAAAAATTCTTGCTCGACCTTGGAGAGCTTATACATCAGCAAACATTTAACTGGACGGATGTTTTCCTGAACCAGGATCATCTTTCACGTCTTTTTAGCCTGCATTGTGTAAACCTGGCCCAGGGGTTAAAAGAACCAATAATTTTTTACCAATATAATAAAGACCCCGAACAAATCGAGGCTGCACGAAAAGCGATGGCCGATATAAAGCGTCACATAGGATGGCCCAACGGCTTGTACGGGGGTGACGAGATGTTGCATACTGCCAACCCAACACAGGGTTCGGAGTTGTGTACAGCAGTGGAAATGATGTTCTCTCTCGAAAAAATGCTTGAAATAACAGGCCAGGTACAATGGGCTGACCATTTGGAAAGGATTACCTACAATGCCCTTCCTACACAGGTAAATGACGATTTCAGTGCGAGGCAATATTATCAGCAGCTAAATCAGGTTGTTATATCGCACGAACACAGAAACTTTGTTACTGCGTATCATGGTACCGATCAATTGATGGGACTATTAACCGGGTATCCCTGCTGTACTTCTAATTTGCACCAGGGATGGCCAAAATTTACCCAAAATCTTTGGTATGCAACAGATGATAAAGGTGTTGCAGCATTGGTTTATGCACCCAGTGAAGTTTCGGTTAAAGTGGCCAACGGTACAGAGGTTAGTTTTATTGAGGAAACCGAATATCCGTTTGAGGAAACGATCAGGTTCAGGTTTTCAATCAAAGATAAAAAAACCAGATCGGTTTTTTCCCTCTTCACCTGCGGATTCCAGCCTGGTGCGAACAGGCTGTTATTATGGTTAATGGCCAATCATGGAGTAAGCCGGAAGGTAATGGCATTGTAAAAATTTGGAGAGAATGGAAAACCGGGGACGTTGTTACCCTTGAGTTACCTATGAAAATAAAAGTGGATTATTGGTACGAAAAGTCTGCAGCCATCGAAAGAGGCCCTCTTTTGTATGCATTGGAAGTTGGTGAAAAATGGGAGCGGGTTACCAATAATGCCGGAACTCAATATGGAGATTTCTATTATGAGGTACATCCTGCTTCGCCCTGGAACTATTGCCTCATTGAAGATCATTTAAAGCCTGAAAACATAGAAAAAAATTTCGAGGTAATTAAGACAGGCAGAAATGAAAAATACCCCTGGAACATAGATAATGCTCCCATCATGATAAAAGCCACAGGGAAGCGTTTGGAAGAATGGAAAATGTATAACGGATCGGCCGGGCCTCTGCCATATAGTGTACAGTATCAGGCAGCTACCGGGGAAGAAGAAACAATAAAACTGATACCGTATGGCTGCACAACCTTGCGAATTACAGAGTTTCCGGTTACAAGGAAATAAATCAGAGAGATAGTAAATTTATAGCAAACAATCAGATAAAAATCAAAATATGAGTTATAGAAACCAGGTCTCACGAAGAGGATTCCTCAAATTTTCTTCTATGAGTGGTTTGTCACTAATGGCATGGCCATCACAAAGCTTGAAGGAGCCCACTTCTTATAACCTTCATCCGGACATACTTAAGCCCGGTACAAGTTTATTAAATCCCATACCTTTCCCTATTGACCTCACCCCCGCTAAATGGATCTGGTATCCCTGCGGAAGAACACTTCAAAACACAGTTATCCTTTTCAGGAAAGAGATACATATTTCCGGAGAAATAGCAGAAGCTACCGGCTATATCCTCGCCGACAGCCGTTATTTGCTCACGGTGAACGGCAAACGTATCCAATGGGGCCCGGCTCCCCACGATCCGCGTTCGCCTGAAGCAGACCCGTTAGACTTGAAAGCATCTCTCAGACAAGGCAGGAACATCATTGCTTCCAAAGTTTTATTTTATGGCACAGGCGATGGCACATGGCCTATTGGAAACCCGGTTTATTATAAACTCGACATAAAGTACACCAATGGAACCAGTGAGACCGTGATTTCAGACGATTCATGGAATTGTCTGCTGGCCCGAAGCTGGAAGCCAGGACAATTTAAACGCTGGTTTCTAAGAGCGTTTCAGGAGGAATTTGATGCGCGATTATATCCCTACGGATGGGAGGACGTTCAGTTTGAAACCGATAAAACGTGGCAAAAAGCTTTTATATATGGTAAAAACGGGAGTGTCCCCGTGGTATGTACTGGCTCACCCGAGTATCAATGGGAAATCTGGGGAGATGCAAAAACCTGTTCGATACACAAGCGAAGTATTCCCATGATGACAGAAACCGTGGAGCAGGGGTTTAAGTTGATTGAGAGTGCCTGGATCGAATGGGATGTTCCCCCCGAAGAATACTTTGAAAGCGTTACGAAAAACGCCTTCAGGTTTAACTGGGCGAATGTGAGCGAGCAGACAGGCTCCGGGGAGTGGACAATTCCGGTAAACGGTAACAAGGCCGCTTCCGTTACTTTTGCCCTGCACGAACAAATGGTCGGCTGGCCCATGTTTAGTATCAACGCTCCTGAGGGAACCATAGTGGAAATTCTTGTACACGAAGCGCATAAACCGGGAAGCCAGGTAATGTTAAATACTCATTTCCATTCCTGGTCTCGTTTTATATGCAAAGAAGGTCTTAACCAGTTCGAAACTTTTGATTTTGAAAGCTACCGGTGGATACAGTTCCACATTCGTAATTACAACCGCCCGGTAATTTTGAGCAATATTGCCATCAGAAGAAGGGTTTTTCCCTGGAAAAAATTGCCGGAAATTCATTGCAGCGAACCTGCATTGCAAAGACTTTTTGAAGCTTCCGTAAATACACTTAATAACTCTGCCCAGGAAACAGTAGTTGACGGAATGGCCCGTGAACGGCAGCAATACAGTGGCGACGGGGCTCATCAGCTTCACGCCATATATCATGGCTTCGGAGAAACGCGCCTGTCTGCAAGGTTTATCAATACCTTTAGCATGGGGTTGACCCACGAAGGCTATTTTTGGATTGCTGGCCTGCATTCGACCGGCTGGCCCGTTTAATGGAGCGGCAACTGAACCTTACAGGGTGGGGCCCGATTGTCGACCACGGCATAGGTTTTTGCTTCGACTCCTGGTACTTCTATCAGTATACCGGATCTGCAGATATAATAAAAGGTGTATTCCCAAGGTTGATTAAGTTCTTTAACTGGCTGCAGACCATTACGGACGAAGACGGATTATTGAAAGTGGAAGAGCTTGGTGTTCCTTCGGTCTGGATAGACCATGTAGCTTACAAAAAACAAAGGCACAAGCAATGTGCTCTCAACCTTTATGCTTCGGCTATGTGCCTGCATGCCCTTGCCCCATTGTCAGGAATTTTTGGAGAAAACACCTGGGCTGAAAAAATTAAAACTTTTGGAGATGGGTTATTAAAAGCTTCCCTGAAAAAATATTGGGACAGGAAGGTAAGCGCGTTCGTTTGCAATTTACCCTGGATAGCTGAAGAAAATGAAGTACTGTATTGCGACCGTTCGCTTGCAACATCGGTACTATTTGGTATGGCCCCTGACCAGCACAAGGCGGTTCAGCTTCTTGCCACAGCCCCTAGGGAAATGGGATTATCATATCCCTGTAACGCGGTGTGGCGCTATTGGGCCCTGATCAAAGCCGACCGTATGGACGTTGTACTGGATGATTTAAGGGTAAGATGGGCCTCAATGCCTTCCAGTAATAGAAAACAATACTTTGCAGGAAGACTGGACGGCACGCCATGACTCATCGCAACAATGGAGCCATTGTGCACTGGACGCCACTCATTATGGTTTATGACGGTATAGTAGGCATTAAACCGGTTACGCCTGGGTTTTCGCACTGTGTGCTTTCTCCGCAGCCCGGTAACCTCAAAAAGTTTTCTGCCAATGTAAATACCGTTTCGGGAGTGTTGAAGTTTTCGACTGAGGGCATAATGGGGAAACGTACCCTGGTGATAGATGTACCGGGAGGTATGCGATGTGAAATAATCCTAAACCCGCTCGAAAAAGTTGCTCTTTCAAAAACCGGATCAAATAAATGGCTGTTACAGGAAGGAAGAAATAAGTTGTTGTTAAAGCATTTATGATAACACGAATCATAAATGCAAAAAAAGCAAGCGGGTTTTGTTAACACAATAATAAAAATTCAACATGTTGAAAAACAGATGTTTTTTTAAGGCCATCTTCAGCCTTATATTTATTTGCTTATGTATAGAAGGCAATTCAAATAATTTATACAAAGGAACACCCCCTAAACCAAGAAGGATGATCTTGTTGGTTGTTGATGGTCTTACAAGCGGGGCAGTTGAAAAAATTCCGCTGAACTATTTGGGTAAGCTCAAACAAGAAGGGGTGTACTATAAAGAGCTATACCTTTCACTTGCAGCTCATCCGAAGCAAAATAACGATGTGAATGACCCATGTTATTATCCCTGGTCGAGTTCAATCCCAAACCCTGTTATGATGACCGGTACAGTATTTATTGGACAGACAGGGATAAAAGAAACATTGTTACAATACAGTTACAGGAGCTTAGGTAAAAATACTGCTTTTTTAGTCAACTCAAATGCTTATGAGGAGATCGCCATAGGGTACGATCTTTTTCGTCAAGACTGGACATCCGATGACGATAGCCCGGTATTTGAGGCAGCGCAGAAAACAATCAAAGAAACAGACCCCTGGTTTATCAGGATACACCTTCAGACTACCGGAGCCGGAGGGTACAGGGATATGCGGGCTGGACTAAATATCTGGGAGCAATTTTCCGATTACAGGGCGCGGGTAACCAAAGCCGATTCATTGATATTTCAATTTGTTCAGTGGCTCAAAGCAAATGATTATTGGGAAGAGACAGTTTTATTTATCTGTGGTGATCATGGGCAATCAGACAAAGGCGGACATCCTCCATTTGAACCTGGTGGCGATAAAACATCTTTATTAATATTAGGCAAAGGAATAAAAAAAGGGGTATCCTATGATTATGCCGAAATGATTGATATTGCTCCAACAATAGCTTTTTTCAAGATGTTCCAACACCAAAATATAGCCAGGGACAAATTCTTAAAGAAGCTCTTATTGGAGAAAAAAAATTACAAAAACGAAAAAAAAATCTTAAAAAGCTGAACGATTTTATGCTTTTGAAACATAGATTAATCCAGGAAAATCCTCTACTAATTGGATGTTGTTTGGAAAATTCCTTAATGGATATTGAAGAAATAGGTAGTTGGCATAAAAAATTTGAAAATATTAAATCTATAAATCACAATCAAAAATTAATTTACAAACGACTTAAAAAATTATAATTACGGAAAATTTGGAAAGGGTAAAATTAAATTAGATCGGATTGATTGAAGGTAGAAACTTATTCAGGAAAATGCAAAAAAGATATCATAAAGATTTTTAAAACCATTCCGATTCATGAAAAACTTGAAATTATAAAACACTATCATATCTGCCTTAGATTTAAAAGAAAGCATATGAAGATGATAGGTTCGAAGTAATTGTAAAATTTTGTTTAATCCCAAGGTATTATGTACTATGAATTTAAAAAGTTAGAGAAATTGGTCCTTCAAGCCTCAGGTAATGCCCAGGAATTCGACCCTGAACATTTGCAGGCACTTTTGGATGAAATCCAATGCGAGCATCAACGATTAAAGACGGTCTTGCTTGAATCGGTTAATAAATTGGGGCAATCGGATAAAATAAGAACCTTTATCGAAAGCCATCAAAGGGGATTAATTGAACTTCTCAACGGATTGTGGTATATAATTAACAAAACTAATGAACTAATCACAGGCAAGAAATTATTCATCCACACTTTGCAAAAGACTGTGTTTTTGTTACTGGAAGATTTATTACATTTTATTGAAAATCGTTATCGTAATTTTTTGTGATGTCCATGTCTCAGTAAACAACAAACATAAGTTCCTTAGGATTAAAAATTTTTCGAAGCAAATATCAATTCTGTTCCCAACCATGGATAACCTGCCGGAACTTTTTCATATAAGCTTATACCCTATAGTACAATTGATAGAAAATCCTCAACAAAAGATCAGTTATGAAAGGATTGTCTATTTAGCTGAACTCTTGAAGGAACTTTCTAAAATTATTGTCAGTAGTGAGGAAAAGGAGCTTAAAATACTTAAATCACTTGTAAGTTTAAATTTCAATTCATTTTCTTTTTTCCAATACTGTGTTAAAAGGTTTAGAAATGAGCTTGATAAGTTGGATTCCTTTGTTGAAAAAACAGATTTCCTTGCCTTTCATTTGAAATTTCTGAATCAAATTCCAGTAAGACCAGGTTACTCTTTGTTTTCTGGCAGAAAAAGTATCTCCGAATATATTTCGAACTGGATTTTGGAAGAGATCTGCTACCTTGAAAGAAAAATGACAAATGATTTTAATCCCAAACATGAACAAGAGTTACAGGATCAAAATAAGAAAATCTTAACAAGTCTCACAGTATCTCAGATGGCTTGTTTTGTGAGGATTTTCGTTGAAGTAGGCGCAATAAAGGGTATGGTAAAGGAAGATGTAATAAGGTTTTATGCAACACATTACAGTTCCAAGTACCAGGAAAATATCTCTCATGGAAGTTTTCGTTCAAAATACTTTGTAATTGAGGATTCGGTTAAGAGAGATGTAAAAGACCTGATTTTAAGAATGCTGGATGAATTAAAAAAATTAAAAACTGAATAAGAGATTGGTTGGACACGGAAATAGTAGTAGTTAGTTTATAAAGCCCCACTCCCTGTGAAGCCCGTGGGGTTTTATTTATTTGCCAAAAACTTCTTAAGGTAAATGAAGTGATTTCGCCCAATTTCCCAAACCCGAAAACTTCATAGTTTTTTGTGAATTATTCGCGGTAACCTGACTAACCCTTAACTTTTAAAAGATACAGTAAGAATTAATCAGGTAATAAGAATTTTCTTCCAATAACAAATAAATTACTCTTCTTCCTCATGTGGCACACCGTCCCAAACCACGATATTCCGAACCAGATAACTTTCGTTACCAGCCGCATCGGTGCAATATACTGTAAAATGATATTTTCCTTTTGCTATCGGAACACCATCTACTGTGGTTGGTACTCCAATTTCATGATGATGGATATGGGCGTTTTTCGACCCTGAAACATCCCACGATTTGGTAAACGACCATACTCCTGCCACGGCGGTGCTTTTAGTATGGGTATGCCCATCGAAATTGTTGTGAATATCCACTTTGTACGATTTTAATTGTACATCATCCGAGAGTTCCATCTCCAAATGGAAGTCATAACCAATAAACAGAGTATCTCCATCGGCAGGTTCTTCCAGTTCGATAACCGGTTTAGTAGTATCTTTATCGTCATCTTTACTGCACGACCAAACAAATGCTGCAATGGTTACAGCATAAATAAGCACTGAAATTTTTTTCATAATGAATGAATTTTGATTAAACATTTTTGTTATTAAAATATGTATTTGATAATGAATTGAACATTTCGTCCCATTTCGGGAATATTCAGCTTCCGGTAATAACTTAAGTGGTTATAATATCGCTTATCAAAGATGTTTTGCACCTGGAAATTGACTTCAATCTTTGATTTTTTTAATGAATATGAAGAGGTAATGCCCAAATCAAAAAGGTTATAACCCGGTGTTTCTTCCTCATTTCGGGCTATTCGGCTCTGCCGCACGGTATAACGGTGTTCGATCCTGAAATGAGTATCCAACGGCTTGTTTTCCTTATGCAGGTGCCAGGTTAGCCCGTTTAGCACCGATGCTGGCGGGGAAAAGGGTAAAGGATACCCATCGGTTAAATTCTGGAGGTAAACATATTCTATGGCCGACTCGAAAGTGAAATCGGGTACAAATTCGTAACTGACAGAAAACTCACCTCCACCAATAAAAGCTTCGGCCTGATTATACCGGTAAATTTGTCCGGCATGAGGTAAAACCGACCATTCCCCGGTTGGTTCCAGAAAAATGTAATTGGTAAACCAGCTCACAAAAGGATTCAGGGAAATGTAAAACCTCGACGTTTCATAAGTATAAGAAAGATCAAGCTGATACCCGATTTCGGAATTTAAGGCAGTATCTCCCGCCTCGTGGCGAAATGTTCCATGATGAACGCCATTGGCCGAAAGTTCATTCGCTGCCGGAAGACGGAAACTTCGACCAGTATTTAACTTAATAATCTGTTTGTTATCCGGGGTATAGATAAAACCCACTGAACCCGAAAAATCTGTCAACCACCTGTTTAAACTTCTGCTCCGGTTGCTGTAGAACAATACTTCCGAAGGAGTGTAGATATTCATCCGATTAAGGTAGTCTTCCAGAATAGTGTCCTTGAATTCCCGGATATTAACATTTCCGCGGTCGACCCTTGCCCCGCCAACCAATTTTAATTTTCCTGACAGCGCAATTTGCTCAATAGCATAAAAGCCAAAAGTGGTTCGTTTGTATTGCGGTAATAAGAAGTTATACCCTTCAATGGCGTTTTCCTGGTAATCTGTATTCATGCCGAACGTATGTTTCCAGCGACCTTTTCCGTTGGTTTCCGCTTTTATGTTCCCGGTGAAAGTGTTCAACTTAAAGTCGAGCTCCATGATCGGGATTTTGACAGGAGGCTCCTGACTGCCATAG
>JAAUTT010000053.1 GCA_012031335.1 Bacteroidales bacterium
GTCAGTTTGTATTTTAATGACTTGGAAGTGGCTGATTTTTTCTATCGTTGAAGACGACAAAGAAGTCGTTTACAAATATCCGAACAAATCGAAAGCAAGCATCGCCATGTACCGTAGCGAGCAATCGGTTCAGGTTAGTGTTGAATCAGAGAAAAAAGTGTACGAATTGCCGTTAACGATTGTTAATCCTGGCGAAAACAACATGAGGGGCCGGTTTGAGTTTGTGAATGAAATATACGAGTATAAACTTAATAAAGACATTAACTTAACAACGGTTACCGACACTGTTACAACTCAACAACGTTTCGACACCGCACATTACAATTACCGCCGCGATTTTATCTATCGCTCCGCTCCATCCCTAACTGTAACAGATATTGATGGGAAAAGCCCTTTCAAAGGAGACAAAAAATACAATTATGACGACCCGGTAAGTGGAAAATTAAAAGAACTCGATCTGGAAGCAAATCCTTTTCAATATCCGGTTTTTACGCAGGCTAAAGAATACAAAATGTTAGTAAAACTGGAAGAAGTATATTATAACCAGGATGTATGCCCCGGCGTGAATGGTTGCCCCGGAGCAACGGAAGACCGTGTTGCCGTGAACGATGGCGTACTGGAGATACAAAACCAACTGGCCATGGTTCCTGTTCCTGAACCCTTAAAAATAACCAACGGGCAAGCCGTTTACACCTTTAATGGTGGCTATCCGTCTTTAACAACCGATGCCAACTTTCCATGGCGCAGCTTCTCTGGCGTGATTAACATTACTGCTGCGCTAGATAAAAACGGTTATACCTGGGAGCCTTACAATACTTCATCGGCAGCCACCATGCCTTTTGAGTTTGATAATGACAATTTCCCGCATCCTGATGATAAATATTTCCGTGGATACCTGCTTGGGAATAAGACAATTAATGGCAGCGACTTTGCAACTTCCGGCCCTAAAGTGGTCAAATACATCCTTCGCGACCCTCCGGGCAGCGAATCCTTTTCATTCCTGGAAAAAGGAACCTCTATTACCAATTCGTATACCATGCATATTGGCGGTGGAGGAACCGTTGACGACAAACTGACCCTCCATGCAGGCACTACAACCCAGATCGTGCCTCCCCTTGGCGGCCCTATTACAGAAACCGGGTTTAAAAATGATTTATCCGTTGGCTTGGCAGTTTCAAATAATGGAGATAAAGAAAGCGGATGGGAAGAAACGGTGGTTACCACCCAGAAATGGTCAACCTCAGCTTCTCCTGAATTGGCAGGGGCATCCAGTGATTTATTCCTGGGTAATTCACAAAATTTTACCATTAGTTTAGCCGATAACATAACCATTCTGCCACTGGAATATGCAGCCGACACACTTGGGTTGCCTACCGCAGGTAATCCTGCTGGTAAACCAGGCAACCAATTTACTATCTGTAAGAAGAAACAGCTATGTGCCAATCCGGAAGGTTTCGACACCTGGTTTATGTATAATGCAGATCATATTGAAAATTACCTGATCCCTAATTTAATCAACCTCCGGAATAATTTGTTTGTTTCGGATCAACGCTATTCCAGCAATGTTGCTGCCAGTCACGATTTATTCGGCGCAAACAACGACGATCCCCAGTGGTGCCTACATGGCGAAGTGCCTAAATCAAATACCCCTTTCTCAACCCAGCCTGAAGATTACGATGGCCCTGGCTACACCTTTACGCCTGATGATGAAGACGATAAAGATGAGATACGTAAATACAACGAGCAGATAAGGCTATGGCGCGAAGCATTAGAACGCAATGAACGCGAAAAATATAATGCTGAATTGCTACGGAATATTTCTTTCAATGCTGGTGTTGTGGCCGAATATGCTGATCAGGTTGAAACAATGAAATTTACAAAATCAACTTATGAACTGGATATCTCAGCATCTTTTTTATGGGAAAAAGGCTTCAGTATCAATAAAGCTGGCTTAACCAACAGTCTTTCAATTTCAGCATCCATGCAATACGGAAACTCAAAGGGAAAAACCGAGACGGAGACCACCGTTTATGGTTATGTCTTGTCCGACCCTGATAACGGCGACTACTTCTCGATAGACGTAAAAGACGCCAAAAGCGGAACCGGTCCAGTGTTCGCGATTAAAGCAGGACGAAGCATGTGCCCTTACGAAGATGAAGTCAAATTGAAATATTTCTTGCCCGGAAAATTCACCATTACCGATAGTGTTCTATTAGAGTTAAATAGCTTAGGTATGAGTTCTGACTTATATGATATCCTGGCCTGGAAAAATACCGATAAATTTGAATTAAACGAGATTTATATCAATTACGGTATTTCGGATGAGCTAATGACAGAAATCAATGATTTTTCAGTTAAGCTTGAACAAATACGCGATCGCGTATTTACCAAGGATGTAGATCTGACCGAAACAGTGTTAAAACATATTGATTTAACACTTGAAGATAAATATAAAGAAGACATCGAAGACTTAGCTTCAGACTATGAAGAAATTGCTGATCATATGGGTGCCGTAGGTACTTCATCAAAAATTCTTTTTATTTAGCGAAGATAAGCGGGACTCGCTCAAGGCAGAGTACTACCTGTATTTATCCCACATTCTTGATAAATCCGTTGAAATCGATTCCAACAAGATAGGCAAAATAAACCTGGGTGAAGCCACTATCCGGCGCGAAATACCGGTTGCTTCGGTGTCACCGGCCGTAATATACAATGTGCCCGATGACAATAAGGCCTACTTCACCGCCCAGTTTGGCAACAATAGCGCCTCGGGCGATGCGATGTGGTACAAAGCCAGGGTACTTGAAGAAACAAACCCCGATGGTGCTGTTCTCTTGATTGACGGAGAAGATGTCAACCGTACATACGAAATAAAGGCAGGAGAATTTATTAATAAAACCATCTCTGTCGAAATGGGCAAACCCGATGTTTATGATTACGAAAACCTTCAAATAGCGCTCTATTCGCCTTGTGAGTGGGATTTCCATACCAATGGCATGGCTATGCCGGCTGAAGCCATCGATACCGTCACATTCTCGGTTCATTTTGTTCCCTCTTGCACGGATGTGGATGTTGTGATGCCTAATGAAATGTTTGTGGTAAACAGCAGGGACGAAAACCTTGTAGAAGGGGTCAAAGAAACAAAAAGTCCCAATAATGATGTCTGGCTACGACTTAAACAACAATATTTTGAAAAAGTTACTTTCCAGTACAAATTTAGTGCAGAACCAGAGTGGACCAGCACCACGCCGTTTTATGTGAACCCAGCAGACGATGAACAGGAAATTCCGGGCGCTTTTACAGCCCTAGAATGGAATTTGTCTGGTTATCCTGATGGGCAATACATGATGAGGGCAAAAACAGGGTGTGGAACCTCACCTGAAGGCACTGAAATTTTCGACCTTTCAGAAGTATGGACTGGTACGGTAGATCGTAAACCTCCAAAAGTGTTCGGATCACCGCAACCTGCAGATGGTATTCTTTCACCAGACGATGATATTATAATTGAATTTAACGAAACCATATTTGGCGGGAAACTTTCAAAAATCGAGAATTTCGATATAAGAGGTATTCTTAATGGAACAGAAATACGCCACGATGTCAGTGTGAAATTTGATGATGATGCTAATATGTTCGTAAGAATTCCCGATGGGATAAATTTATCCGACAAGTCCTTCACCGTAGAATTTTGGATGAAACCTGCACGTGCCATGTATAAAGAATGTTTGTTTGCCCAAAGCACAAATCCTAAAGATGCCATTTGTATTGGCCTAACAAACTCGGGCACGCTGGAGATGCAGGTAGCAAACCAAACCGTTGAATTTGAAAGTTATTCTGTGACCGATTACCTGGAATCCTGGAACCATTATGCGTTCATCTTCGACAATGTAAGGAAAGAAGCCATTTTAATGATAGACGGGATACCACAGATAAGTGAACCAATAAATGCAGCCTACGGCGCATTTGGTGACACTTACATTGGAAAGTCAATGTTTGGGAACGGGAACCCCTTCAAAGGCAACATACACGAGTTACGCATTTGGGAACGTGCTCGCACAGCAGGAAAAATATATGAAAACATGCTGATAACGTTAAGCGGAAAAGAAACAGCGTTGCTTGGTTATTGGCCTTTAGACGATGCTGACGGAACCCTCGCGGCAGAGAAAGTCCACAAACGAAACGCCACGGTAACCGGGTTATGGGAAATACTCCCAGCAGGTTATGCATGTTCGTTAACTGGCAATGCCGATGGGTTGATAAACGTCCCCTTTAGTGATGTTGCATTTACTCCGGAGCAGGATTTTACAATTGAAATGTGGTTCAAGGGCCTGGGTGGGGCAAACCAATGCCTGCTCTCCAATGGGCATGGGGATCAGAATGATGTAACCCTTTACTATATCAGCATGGAAAGCTTGGACAAGATTGTTAGGGTAATGCCCCTCGAAGATTCCATTGATATATTGCTTGCACCCATGCTAAACAGGATATTTAGCGACCAAGTTGGGTTTATAAATGAAGTTGGGTTATATATTGGTTCAGACAGGGCATTGCAATATGAAGAGCAGATACTGAGATTTGCTAAAATATTGCCAACATACTGGTGTATAAATACCGATTCAAACGGCTATCTTCAGATAAGCAACAATGGTAAACGGGTAATCGTGCCTGAGAATTATTTCGACAATACTTGGCATCACCTTGCTTTGGTTGTACAACGCGTTGGCAATACCAGAATATTGGTTGACGGCGAACTAAAACTCTCTGAGCCAAGCACTGATTGGTCTGGGTTTGGAGGTGCACGATTATTTATCGGGGCACGCGGTTTATACGATCTTAATTCTGCAAGCTACTTCTTCGATCAGCATTTTGATGGAGAAATTGATGAAGTGAGAATGTGGTCGACCGTATTAAAACAAACGCAGGTACAACGGAACCGCAAGATGCGCCTTGACGGCAACGAACTTGGACTGGTTGCCTATTGGCCTTTCGAAAGTTATGAAGAGGTAATGGGCGTGCCTTTAATATACGGCATTTTTGACGATGTGATGAGCGACAGGGCAGAAACTGTCGGTGCTACCGTGTTTACACAAAATACAGAGGTTCCTAATGTTCGCATGAAACGTCCGAGCTCTAAAGTCGATTTTGATTTTGTGTATAAAAATGATCAGGTTGCCTTTGTGATAAACGAGCCTATCGCGAAAATTGAGAATTGTATCCTTGATATTACAGTTCAGAACGTTCAGGATATGTACGGCAATAAAATGAGCTCACCTGCAACCTGGAGCGCATATATTGACATGAACCAGGTGAAATGGGACAACAACAAATTGAACTCGAAAAGGAAATATACGGACTCCTTAGTTTTAGAGCTAAAGTGGTTAACAGCAGCGGACTGCAACAAAATTTCTCTATTGAGAATTTACCGGGCTGGCTCACAGCTTCGCCTGGCGAGGGTACCTTGTCTCCATTAACTGAACAGGAAATAATATTTACCATAGATGAAGGGACCAATGTTGGGCAATACAGCCAAAACATACATTTACAAACCGATTTTGATTATGACGAAAAATTGATGGTGAACATTAGGATCACCAAAGCCCTCCCACCAGATTGGCAAGTAAATCCCGGAGATTTTGAACATTCGATGAACGTCATCGGCATGGTTACCATCAACAATGTAATATCTACCGATAAATATGATAAGGTGGCAGCCTTTGTAAACGGTAAATGCCGAGGAATAGCAAATTTAAAGTACATAAAAGAATATGATATTTACCAGGCATTCATTGATATTTACAGTAACCAGGCAGCAGGTGAATATTTTGAGCTTCATTTATGGGATGCCAGCGACGGCAGGGAATTCAGAATGGTGAAAGCGGATGGCTTAATAGAGGCGCCGGTACAATTTAACGGTTTGTACGAGTTTGTCGATAACACAATTTATGGTTCACCCTCAGCACCCGTCAATTTTGATGCGAACAACACCATTATCCAGAAAATACCATTAACGGCAGGATGGAATTGGAAGTCGTTCAACCTTACCATGGACAAGAACAAACCATTAACCTATCAACTCGAAGGACTTGACTCGGAACGTGGCGATATGGTAAAGGGTTTAACAAATTATTCTGAGTACAGTTCATACTGGATTGGTACATTAAACTATTTAGAACCAGAAAACATGTACATGTTCAAAATATCAAAAGATGATACGTTGAAGGTTTCTGGTATGCCCGTTAACCCGCTAACAACACCCATTGATATCGTTCAGGGATGGAACTGGATTGGCTACACCCCACAGGTAAATATCAGCATCAACGATGCCCTGGGCAGGTTTGCGCCAAATCATGGAGACTTGTTAAAATCGCAGTTTGCATTCGCCATGTACGATAATTTAATGGGATGGGTGGGCACACTTACCTACCTAAAACCAAACGAAGGGTATAAATACAAGTATATCCCTCAGGGCAGTGCACCCCTCTTACAACAATTGGTTTATCCGTTAGAGGGCACGGTGTTAAAATCAGGTAAACTGTATGGAGAATACAGGGAAACACCTTCAGTTCCCTTCTTACAGCAAATTTCAGGACAATATGCCATTGATCGCCATCATTGATATTCCATCAGATAAACAAAGTGAGAAAGATGAACTGTTCGTTTACACTGACCAGGGGATAAGGGGCACCGGTTCGCCAATAAGACTTGAAGATGGAAGACTGATGTACTTTGTGTCAATTTACGGAAACCAGGTAGCAGATACTTTATCTCTGCAATTCAAAAGTCATAACGGGCAGATGATAAATGTTTACGAGAAACTGAGCTACAGCTCTTTCAATATCATAGGTAGCACAAGCAATCCTAAAATTCTCACACTTGATGCCGATGGGTTGCCTAACGTTATAGAAACAATATGGTATGTCATTTATCCAAATCCATTTAAAGATCAGTTGCAGTTTGAGCTCTCGCTCCCTGAAGTACAGGAAGTTGAAATTGAGTTATTGAACGTAATTGGTAAACCTGTTACAGATAAGACAAAACTGAATGGCACCACGATAAAAACAATGATAAATACATCTGGTTTAAAATCCGGAATATATATTGTAAAACTAACCATTGGCGGTAATGCGCTTTACGAGAAATTAATAAAAGAATAAGATTTAACCTGATTTATAAAAAGCGATTTATGAGAAGATTAGTTTTTTGCCTATTGGCATGCTTAGTAACCGCACTTGCGCACTCAAATGAGGCAAATCCGCAAGATCCAGCCACATGGATGGCCACAGCCAATAATTATCAATATTCCATGACCATTACCACAGCATTGGTTTTTGACATGGAACGAATCCAGGGATGTGACAGACAAAATTGCGGCTTTTGTTGGCAACGACTGCCGGGGTGTGGCCCAGCCTATTACCTATGTGCCTGAATCTGACAGGTACCTGGCCCATTTGCTGGTCTACAGCAATAGTGTGTCAGGCGATACCGTAACTTTATACATGTACGACAAAAGCAAATCGGAAATGGTTGAGGTAGCAGAAAAGCTGATTTTTGCATCCAACGCAACGTACGGGAGCACTGAAGATCCCTACTTGTCCATAACAACATTTGATATTATTATCAATGTAAAGGCTGGCTCTGATTCAGTTTCTGGCGCAACCGTTTTTCTTGACGGGTATGGAGAACAAACCACAGATGTGCATGGTATTGCTACATTTCATGATGTTTCGCCCCTCAACAGCATATATTATTCGGTCAGCGAGTCTGGCTTCGACCTTTATGAAACAGTATCACTGTTACAAATCGGGACGTTGCAGAAACGGCATACCTTACATTAACCAGGGCTTTTTATGTTACCGATGGAGAATCGGCCCTGCAATATGCCATGGTAAGCCTTAGCGGTTATGGATCAAATACAACAAACCTAAACGGCATAGCATCCTTCTCAGCCATAAATCCAAGTGACAGCATCTATTACAAGGTCTCACTTGATCATTACGATTTGTATATTGACAGTATAGCAGCATTGCCCTTTGGTGCAAAAACGGAAAATGTTGTGCTAAACCTTACTAGGTACAATGTTAGTTTTACGATTGAAGATAGCGGACAGGTTGTTGCTGGCGCCACCATTCTTCTGGATGGATATGGTTCGAAACAGACCAATGATGAAGGCAAAGCAGTTTTTGAGGCCGTTTTGCCATCCGACAGCATCTACTATTCTATAAATACACCAGCGTATGATTTTTACGAAAACAGCCTGGCTGTTGTTGATGGCAATGTAGATATTTCCATTGATGTTGATTTGACCGCATATGATGTTTATTTTAGCATCATTGATGGCAAAATACCTATTGAAAACGCCCGGGTTTCCCTTGAAGGATATGCAATAAAAACGACCGACGTTTATGGCAGGGCTACATTTAAAAACGTTATCCTTGATGATTACATAACATATGGAATTGCCCATGACGATTTTTATACTTACAACAGCCATATTGCTGTTGTAGATACTTCTGTATCAAAAAAGGTAACCCTTAAAAGAAAAACCTTTAATGCGACATTTAATGTTTCAGATGGCACCAGGCACATTCAAAACACCAAGATAACAATTGAAATAGCGGAACCAGACCGGGTCATAGATTTTGATAGCGCCATTTTCCCTGATTATTTTAAAACATTGGGCAACAGTGAATGGGCCATTGATAATGGTAAGTCGTTTCAGGGAATATATTCAATAAAGTCAGGGGTAATTTACGATAATCAATTATCTGAGGTCTCCTTTAAACGAACCGTTGTTACCGGAAATATCTCGTTTTTTGCCAAGGTCTCTTCTGAAGAAGGAAACGATTACCTGGTATTTTATATTGACGGAAAAGAAAAAGCCCGTTGGTCTGGAAATGTTGACTGGATACATCCTTCATTTGAAGTTGAAAGTGGCGAAAGGACTTTTAAATGGGTGTACGAAAAAGATGGCTCCAGCTCGGTGGGTAGCGACTGTGCCTGGATAGATTACATTCAGCTACCGGCAGAGAACATGACTTGGGTTACCGATTCAACCGATTCCGAAGGAAAGGTAATGTTCCCCAATCTGCTGCCGTACGACAGCATCTATTATAAGATAAGCAATGTAAAATACAACTATATTGACGATAGCATTAAAGTTGTTGCAAGCAATATTGAAGAAAACATAGCCCTTGATATCGATTTGACATTTAGCATAATCAAAGAATTTGACAGGGATTTTGTGGAAGCCGATTCGGTTTACCTACAAGGATACGGCAAACAACCATTAAATGAAAACGGATTTACTGTTTTCAAAGACGTAACCCCAACCGACAGCCTGAAATTTATTGTGGATTGTGAGGCTTATGATATTGATTCAGGATTCATTACAGCGTTATATATCGATACGGTTTATCCCAACATCAATGTAAGCAGGCACAATGTTACTTTTAGCCTCGGTTACAATGGAAATCCAATTAATGGGCTCACGGTGGATATGGGTGGCCTTGGCACACGCACCAGCAATGAAAATGGCGTGGCAACCTACCTAAATGTTTTGCCAGACAGCCTAAAATATTCAATAGACGATACCTACTATCTAAGAAAAGAAGGCGGGTTTGTTTTGGGACAAAAAGACACCACACTCTCTCTCGAAATTTTACCTGTTTTTTATGTAAGGTTCAATGTGCAGTCATCAGCATACACTGGTTCGGTTTATGTGAACAATGCAGAAATTGCCTTAACATCATTAGAAAGATCAGCAACCACATCAGGTTTTGGCGAGGCAGAGTTTAATGAAATAACGCCAAATGAAAATATAACATACACAATTAGAGCTGAAGGTTACTACGACACCACCGGAGCGGTATCCGTAACGAATGCAGATGTATTAAAGGATGTTGTGATGGAACTCATTCCTAAAATGGAAGCCGCGAACCTTATTTCTCCCAACGGCGATGGCCATAACGATTATTGGGAAATTTATAACGCAGAACGGTATAATGAATTTAAGGTGCGGGTATTTTCCGCTTCGGGTGAGTTGATTTTTGAGACAGTCCATTACAGCACAAACAAATGGGACGGCAAGGTTAACGGCAACGATATCCCCGATGGCATTTACTATTACATTTTGCAAAGCCCCCTTGGCAATATTGTTTTCAAAGGGGTAATTAACCTTCTAAAATAATCTGTTATTTTAAATTTAATAAACAGAAATCATGAAAAAAGCAATAACATATTTAATTTTTAGCATTTTGGTATCCGCCGGTGCATATGCCCAGGTATATAACCGCAACAATTTATACTTCGAGGATTATTATGTTTTTAATCCAGCTGCAACCCTGTCTTCACAGAGTTTTAGGGCAACGCTACATGCCAACCTTTCCAATGCAGGTTTTCAGGATGCACCTCGAACTTTCGGCTTAATGTTAGGTGGTCCATTTTCCGAAAACATGGCAGGAGGCTTAAAAATAGCATCCGATACCAGAGGGGCATTTATTAATACCAAAGTTTTGGCATCGTATGCCTACGGTGTAAAATTCGGGGAAACCGGCCACAAAGTCAACATGGGACTTTCCATGGGGGTGTTCTCTCAGAAATTTGATGTTGCGGGCATCAATGCATTGGATATTGAGGACAAAGTGCTTCAGTCTGATTACTACAACAAAAGCTATTTTATGAACGAATTTGGTTTTGATTATTTGTGGAACGACCTAAAGGTGGGTTTCTCCGCACCAAATGCAATACAATTATATAACCATTACATTGCTTATGCTACTTATAGGTACGCCATTCCAACACTAACAGATTTGGAAATTTATCCCCTACTTTTGTACCAGCATTTGCCCGAATACAAAAGCCAACTTGATGCAGGTTTTAAAGCAAAATACAAATATGTTTGGGTTTCCTTTCTATATAGGACAAACAATGATGTTTTGACCGCCCTGGGCATGCATGTTAGCAGGTACAAACTGGCATATTCGTTTGGTTTTAACAACAAGGAGTTCTCCACAGTTGCTTTGGGCACTCACGAGATAATGTTTTCGTACGACTTCAATTTGTCTTTTACGCCACGAAAGGCATCTTTTGACAAAGATAAAATGCCCTGGCAGGAGTAACGGGCAACTAAATTTATGCTAAAATGATCAATAAAGCAATTTTGTGCCTAATAGCCTGTGTTTTCTTTATGCCATATAGTGTGCATGCCCAAGACATAAATGCACAGGGTATTATCGAGCTAGTAGAAAAAGGTGACAAAGCCTATTTAAAAGAAGATTATTCAAAAGCCCTGAGCTATTATAACCTGGCAGACAAGGGTTTAGGCAATGACCCTGGCATTGATAAAAGGATAGGGGTTACATTGTTCAAGCTCAACAGGTTCAACGATGCCATGCCGGTATTAAAAGGTGTAAGGGACCATGCAGACACAACTGATATCTATGTTGATTTTTACCTTGCTGTAAGTTTGCACAAAATTGAAAAATACGATGAGGCAATTGAAATATATGAATCGTGTTTGGATTATATCAACATCAAATCATTGGACACAGGGGAAGAGGAAATAAAAAAAATAATCCGTGAAGTTCAGTCTGATAGAAAAAATATTGAACTGTCAAAGTTTAAAATCGACAAACCGGAAAATAGAGAGTAAATGATTAGTTACCTGAATTAGGAATTTTTTTAGAAAACGCAAACTTTGCCCGCACACTGTCCCATTTTAAACCAATGGTTTTGAAAACAGCAATCTTTTTCAAATGGAGATACGCTTTTTTTGCATCCGCAGGAGTATCCTGAATCGTCAGCAAATAATCTATACATGCCATGTCAAAATTTGCATTTATTTCTGTGCCGCCGGGGTAAGACAAATCAATAACATTTTTTGTCTTTCATTGTACGAATGGCACGATGATTCATTG
>JAAUTT010000054.1 GCA_012031335.1 Bacteroidales bacterium
CTTCTAAATACTTATTCCCATGAATAAACTCCCATCCATCATCACCCAAATTACCGCTGCTGAATCCATCCTGTTGGTGGATGTTGAGGTCGACGGCCATCCCATGTCGGCATTGCTTACCGAAAGTCCTTTTTCGGGCGAATGGCTGAAACAGGGTAACAAAGTAACGGTTGTGTTTAAAGAAACAGAGGTTTCGCTGATGAAAAACTTCGCAGGCACCATCAGTCTCCGCAATCAGCTTCCCTGCCGGGTAACTGCAGTGGAGAAAGGGGCTATACTCGGCGTTGTGCATTTGCTGTTCAGGAATATACATCTTACTTCGGCCATTACCACCCGCTCTATTGAAGGGATGGATATCAGACCAGGTGATGAGGTAACTGCCATGATCAAAGCCAATGAGGTTTCACTGGTAAAAGCTCATCCTTAGGTTTGGCAAAGGCACACTCAGCCGAACACTGGAAAGGTTCTACCTTCGTCAAACGTATCCTGTCTGGCTTAGCCTGACGAAATAAATGCAACTGAGGCAAAGCCTCAGCTGAACATATATTTACTAAAACATAATAAACATGGATCCCGAATTTCTCCAAACCCTCTGGGTCACATTCAAACTCGCCAGCCTTACTACCCTGGCACTTATTGTCATTGGTCTGCCCATAGCGTGGTTTCTCGCCTATTCCAAATTCAGGTTTAAACCGGTTGTGGAAGCATTGGTGAGTATGCCCCTGGTGCTGCCTCCTTCGGTAATCGGGTATTACATGCTGCTTGTATATAGTCCGCGCTATTGGTTTGGCAACTGGCTAAACGAGACTTTCGATATCCGGCTGGCCTTCTCCTTTGAGGGGGTACTGATCGCCTCCATCATTTTCAGTCTTCCCTTTATGATCCAGCCTTTACAGAACGGATTGCGGTCGCTGCCCGAAAGTTTCCGGGAGGCTGCTTATACCATGGGGAAATCGAAATGGAATACCTTTTTCAGGGTGCTGCTGCCCAATATCAAACCTTCGTTGATAACGGCCATTGCGCTCACATTTGCCCACTGTATCGGCGAGTTTGGCATTGTGCTGATGGTGGGCGGCAATATGCCCGGCGAGACCCGCGTCGCCTCCATTGCCATCTACGACGAGGTACAGGCGATAAACTTTTCGGTGGCCAACCAGTATGCCCTTATTCTTTTTGCCGTATCGTTTGTAATGCTTACGGTGATGTATGGATTTAACCGCAATAAAGAGACATGGAAGCTGATATGATTACGATAAATGTCCGGAAGGACCTCGTTTCCCCGACCGGACAAATGACACTGGAGGTAAATGCCACTATCCGACTTGGGGAACTTACTGGTTTGTTCGGGCAATCGGGTGCAGGTAAAACTACCTTGCTTCGTATGCTGGCCGGGCTTACTGTTCCTGATTCCGGGAGAATAACTTTTGGCGATGAAATCTGGTTTGATTCCGGGAAGAAGATTTCCCTATCGCCACAGCAACGGAATCTCGGTTTTATGTTCCAGGACTACGCCCTTTTTCCAAATATGACAGTGAAAGAAAACATTTTATATGCCCAGGCATCGAAGAACAAAGAGAAGGTAACGGAACTGCTGAAATCGTTCGACCTTCTTGAATTTGCCAATCGTAAACCAGGCAGGCTATCGGGCGGACAGAAACAGCGGGTGGCCCTTGCCCGTGCGTTGGCGCGGGAACCGCGGCTGCTCCTGCTCGATGAGCCTCTCTCTGCACTCGATTCCGAAATGAGAAGCACCTTGCAGGAGGAAATCAAAAGTGTCCACGAGCGTTTTAAAACCACTACCATCATGGTGAGCCACGATTTGGCCGAAGTTTTCCGCCTGGCCGACTCAGTGGTTTGCCTCGATAAAGGAAAAGTATCGGCTTCGGGTAAACCCATGGAAGTTTTTTCGAATAACGATATCAGCGGAAAAGTTCAAATTACCGGAAAAGTGGTGAATATCGAACCCCGCGACACCTTTTACATGCTTACTATTGTTACCGGGATAAACCAGATAATTCGTGTGGTTGCTTTCGAGAGTGATATCGAAGGTCTCAGGAACGGCGACCAGGTAATGGTTTTCAGCAAGGCGTTTAACCCGGTGGTGATGAAGATGTAATAGTCAGTCAATAGCCTTCAGTCAATAGTCCATGGCTTAACCACACACATAGAGGTGTTACCTTCGAATACAAGGAAAGAGATAATAATAGAAAGAAAGTCGAGGTTATTAAATCATAGAGGTCAGTTATTTGATATCTCAGTTTTAAATACTGCAGTATTTCCTGGTTTATCCCAGGCTGTTATTGCTAATTTGTACGGTTCTTCGGACTTGTATTCTTTGGTAAGTGCATATTCCCACAGGAATTCGGCTAACTCAAGTGCATCGCCGCGTTCAATAAGCGTGTCGTTGCTGTCATAAATTTCCACGCTTACCTTTACCACTTTAAAATCGTCTACAGCATTTATAGTTAATTTTTTACTTTTGAAAAACTCCCTGGTATCTACTTTTTTGATTTCGGGAGGTGTATAAAAGTCGGCTATAGCAATGTTATAAGCTCTTTGCATCCCCTTAATTCTGGTAGTGTACTCAGCTTTGGATGTTGGATTGGCCATCTGGGTACGTGCATACAGCGCCGCTTCCCTGAATTTATTATTCTCGGCTTGTTGTTTCACCGACTTTTTCACCCTGCTCATGTCAGGCATTTTGGAAACAATGGTGCGATCGCCATATCTTTTAAAAACGATCTGATCACCCAATTTGACCTCTCAGGCCATGGGTAACTATATTGTCCTTAGATTCGGCCATGGTTGTCCACTTTAATATTAGGTTAAATGTATGTTTTTTACAGTCATCCTACAGTCATCTTACAGTCAATATCCAGTATCGTATTACTATATCAATAGATTGCATATGCTTAAATCATAAGGTAGATATTCATTCAATTCAATTATTCCTGAAGAAATTTCATATCCTTTAACCAGATGATAAAGCTTTCCTGCCAGGTAGCGATAGCTTGGCCACGGCCAATTCCAGAGTCGAACCCGTGACCTCCTTTGGCATAAATGTGAAGTTCGGCAGGAGCTTTTTTCGAGAGGAAAGTTTTGTAAAGATCGATGCAGTTGCTGGCAGGAGTGACATTATCCTCCGCACCGTTAATAAAGAAGGCAGGAAGCAGAGAGGACTTCTTCTCGGCAGCGTTTTGAATCTGGGGAGAAATTCCGGGATAGATAAGGCAAAGAAAATTGGGAGTTGTAGATGTTTGTCCAAAGTTAGTGTAAGTTGGGATTTCTTTCTCCAATAGCTCCAATCCGACTAGCAGACTTAATGCACCTCCGGCAGAATAACCCGCAATACCAATTTTGTTCTCATCAATACCCAGCTCTTTACCCTGACTACGCAATATATAAATAGCCTTTTTGGCGTCGGCATAAACATGTGGAAAATAGTCGTTCAGTGACATCTTCGACACCAGGTCGTCGCTGTTGTAGGTGCGGTATTTAAGAACCAGTGAAGTTATTCCGTGTTGGGCAAGCCACAATGCGAAGTCGTTGCCTTCGCGGTCGAACCACACATCGCGGAAACCACCACCGGGGCAAATTACCAGGGCTAAGCCGTTTGGCTTTTGTGGTTTATGGATGATGTAAGTTGGCGTTGATACACAGCTAAAAACACGATTTAATCCGGAAGGAGAACCAGGTTGTACATCGGAAGTGCGTTGTTTTTCCTCCTTATACTTGACAGGGTTGTTTGAAATTCCATTGGACCAGAGATGCTTTTCTAAGGGTAACTGTGCAAATACCAGAGTGCTGATGAGCGATAAATGCAATAAATGCATGCAGGGTATTTTATTTTAAATTCATTGGTTGGGATTTTTGGTGTAAGTTATGAAATTATGGGTTAAGTTTCAACTAAACCAAAGTCCATCTTCCATACTTTGTCTTCCATTTCTTTTCTTCTTGTCATAGTATTGTCATACCCTTGTTTATGGAATCTTTAAGGAATTAAAGCTTATTTCACAGCAAATATTTATACCAAAAAACATATAAAATGAAAATCAAGAGATGCTTTTATGCACTCGGAATGTGCATTATGGGCTGCATTTCGGCATGCAATGGTCAGCCGGGAGCGGGCAGTAAAAACAAATTGTATGAGTTCCGGTCCATGGCTGTCGAATACGAAATTCGCAGCGAAGGCAACGGCACCAGATCGGGTGGTTCAAAATCCCTGTGGATCGACGATTACGGTAATAAACAGTCCGAGATCAGGAAAGAAACTACCTCTATCACTATGTTGGGCAATACTACCACCGAAAATAAAGAGGAACAAACCATTATCCTGGGAAACCTGGTATATACTATTAACCTGAAGGATAAAACAGGTACAAAACAGGATATTGAAGTACTCAGAAAAATGGGAGAGGCTTTTGCCGGACACCTCAACAGCACCGGATCGTCAGTGCGGGAATTTACAAAGGATTTTGTTGAGAAAAACGGTGGCAGGTGGCTGCCCTCTGAGACCTTCCTGGGAAAGAAGTGCGATGTAATTGAAATGATGGGAGTAAAACAATGGATTTACAAAGGGGTCCCTCTCCGTATCGAGAGTAATATGATGGGAATGAAAATTTCGGAAACGGCAACAAGTATCTCCGAGGAGGTTTCGGTGCCGGCAATCAGGTTCACTGTTCCTCAGGGTATAGCCATCACCGATGCAGGGACCTTGCTGGATAATATGGGCGATGACATGGAAAATGCCGACATGCCAATGGAGAAAATTGATATGGATTATAGTGCTTTTGAGAAGGCTGCACGTAAAGTTAATATTTCAGGTTATACGCTTTTAAACTGCACCAACGACGAAGGTTCTTATATGGCTATGTTTATAAAACAGACGAGGAGGCTTTTGGTATTTATGGCTATCCTGCACAGATGTTTTCAGCCATGTCATCAGGTGCAGAGGGAGCAAAAGTGATCAAAACAACTACTGTAAATGGTCATAAAGCAGTGATACTCGAAATGGAAGAGGATGAGAGCACCGTTGCAAAGCTTTGGCTGTTATTTACCCCGAACATGGTCTTACCTGATGGTTTCGGGTAGTGAGGCCATAGACGAAAAAACATTAGTATCAGTTGTGAACCAAATGGCATTATAATATGAAGATTTTGCAGTTATCTATCCTGTTCTCGCTCATCTGCTCAGCAGGATTCTCACAGATAAACCTCGAAAAGGTGGCCGACAGACAGAAAAAGAAAACAGAAAAGAAAATAGAAAACCGTATCGAGAAAAGAATTGATAAAGGGGTAGACAAAACCCTCGATAAAACCGAGGAAGGCATTGAAGATGCTGTAAAAGGGGATGGAGAAAAACAAGCAGCCGGAGCAAAGGGATCAGCAAAGACGGGTGCTTCTTCCAAAACGGCCACAAATAAAAGCAGTGAGCCTGCCCCAGTGGCGACTTCCCAGGAAAAGCCCGTGGTAACATGGAACAAATACGATTTTGTACCGGGAACCGAAATCATTTTCGAGGATAACCAGGACGGGGAACAGAACGGAGAATTCCCGTCGAAGTGGGACCTGACGGGAGGCACCATCGAAAATGCCAATGTTGATGGTACTAATGTGATTATGTTCCGAAAATGTAACATCAACGGCACCGATGGAATTGTTCCGCTTATTAAAAATGCTGCCGAAGATTACCTCCCAGATGAGTTCACCATTGAATTTGATGCCTATTTCGAAAAATACTCGCATACTTACCGGATATATTTGCTCGACACCAAAAATCAACGTAATCTCATTCCTGAGAACTCTGTCAGTAATCGGCACTACCTGCGTTTTAACCAGCATTCGGCCGATGGGAAAAATATCAGCACCTCCTATTATCCAGGGTTTGACCAGTCCAACCTGAAATCGCTGCCAGGATGGAGACATATAGCGCTTTCCTTTAATAAACGGGCCCTGAAAATTTATATCGACGATGCCAGGGTGATCAATGTCCCTAATATAGGGTATAATCCCTCGGGACTTACGCTGGGATTTCATAATACAACTGGTACCATTAACGGCTATGTGAAAAATATCCGCATCGCCAAAGGTGCCGTACCCTTATACGACAAACTTTTAACCGACGGCCGGTTTGTAACTACCGGTATTAAGTTCGATGTCAACAAGGCTGTGATAAAACCCGAATCCATGGGTACCATCAATTATGTGGTGAAAATACTCACCGATCATCCCGAGCTGAAATTTTCAGTCGAAGGGCATACCGATAGCGATGGCGACGATGCTTCCAACCTGAAACTCTCCGAAGCCCGCGCTAAAGCAATCATGGACAAGCTCACTGAAATGGGCATTTCGTCCGACCGGCTCCGTTCCAAGGGATGGGGCGAAACCAAACCCTTAACAGGTAACGACACCTCCGAAGGGAAAGCCCAAAACCGCAAGGTGGAATTTGTAAAAATTTAGGTTATCAATTATATACTATTCTCTCGTGTTGCCATACAGATTTCAGGAGAAAACGGCATCAGGGAATTGTGACTTTTTAAAACAAGACAAGTATGAAAATTTCAAATTGGCTTTTTGCAGGAGTAATTCTCCTGGCAATGAATTCGTGTAATAAAGACGAAAGTGATAATATCGACAAAAACGCACACAGCGCTGTTCAATGGACTTACTCTCTGTCTTCTTCCCTGGGGACGGAAGTTGTAGATGCGGCCCTTCCTGCCTTCGATGAGAAAAATACGGGTTATTACCTCGTAGAGACCGACAATACCGGATTGGGCGATATCAACAATCGCCACGATGTGTGGATTTTTTCCCTACGCAGCGACAGTTCTTTGCACTGGAAGGTAAAAGTGAACGATGCCACCACCGATGCTCTTGACGAAAATTTTGTTGCCTATGCCAACGGTAAGGTAATAGCTTTCCTGAAAGAAAAGCTGGTATGTCTCGATACCCTGAACGGTAATATCGCATGGAGTAAAACAATTAACCGTGAATATTTCGGGAACAGCCTCTCCATAGCAAACGGTAAGTTATTTTATATCGACCAGTCCAACTCCCAAGATAAGCTCAAGGGTTACAGCCTCGAAACCGGCTCCGAACTTTGCTCCATAACGGTTAACAGCGGTACAGGCGAATATGTGCGGTGGGATTATACCGCTATTGCCGGTACAAAACTGTTTGTTGTTACTTCGGATATCAATAATGCAGGCATGTGGTTATCAAAAATTCTGATATACAATATTTCAGATATCAGTAACACCTCGGTTCCGGCTTTTTACCTGCTCCCCAAGGATCTTTATCCGAAAAATACCATAATTACAACATCCACAGGCAATGCCTTGTTTTATGCAAAATATGATATGACATCTCCTTACAAAAAATACCTGGTGATGGTGAATGGCAGCGGGAACGAAGTTTTTAAAAAGGAAGTACCTTCGGATGCCCAATATATCTATACCGATGCTCAGGATAATATCTATTGCCGTACCACTTCCGACACCAAAATTATCCGGTTTAGCAGCAACGGCGACAAATTGGGAGAGGCTTCTTTTCCCTACTATGATACTTTTGGAGTTTTTGAGATTTTGGAAAACAATACTTTTTACGGGAATGCCGAAGATGCAGAAACCGGCCTGAGTGTCGTGGCTGTTTACGACCTGATTTCAGGTGCTGAAAAGAGTCGGAGGACGGTTGATTTCCCCTATGCACTGCTTGATGGTAACAGCATCGAAGTCACAAAAGAAAACAACCGCCGCGAAGAAGAAAACAGCAGTTTCTCCAATAGTCTTGTCCGGTGTGTCGACCGTTCAGGAAATATTATCAGTATATCCGGTAAAAAGATTTACTGTGTAAAAGACGCTGAAAGGAAACTCTTAAAAAGGAGCCTGGGGAAAAGATTTTGCCAATTATGGAAATACCGGCTCACGCTAAAACGATAAAAAGTTAGGTGCCTTTCCCGGGGGATTAATAAAGAGGTCTTCCGGGAATTTTCTACAGAACATCTGATTAAAAAATGGTTATTAGTCTTTTTTTTATGTTGCAATAATTCGGATTATTTTCGATATTGCAATGTCATGATAATAAGCAAATCCTTCCTATTCCTGCTGTTATGCAGTTTTTATTTAAATTCCCCGGATATTGTTGGGCAAAAAATTCTTCCGGCAATTATAAGCAGGACATTTTCCGGTTACCACTATATGAGTCTCATGAGAGTGATTCCCTGATAACCGATACGATTTATATTCGCAGATTACTGCTTAAAGCCGAAAATGAAAACAATCAGGAAGCTGTTTTGCGTTGTCTTATAGCACTTTCTGTCCGCTCGCGCGAACAGGGTCAGCTTAAATCAGGTTTTCATCAGTTGGAGCACATTATTCGCAAGGCACAAATGTTGAATAACAGCAGAATGCTGATGGTCGCTTTTAATAACTACGCAGTACTATGCCGACGGGTCGACCGTCTTAATGGTGCTTCGGGCTATCACCTGCAAGCCCTGAAAATTGCCGAGGGCTTCTCAAACAAAAACGACAGGCTAATACTTAAAAGTAAATGTGCGGCTTTAAACGGGTTAGGAAATATCTCCCTGTCACTCAAACAGTATTTTGATGCGTTGCCTTATTTTTCACAGGCCATTAAAATTGAACAGGAACTGGGCAGCAAAGTGGGGATGGCCATTAACGAAGCAAATATCGGTGCTGTGCTCGAATTAATTTCCTTGCCCGACTCAGCGCTCTATCATTATAAAAAGGCATTGGAACTTAACAGACTCGGCAAGAGTGCAAAAGGAGTTGCCATTTGTTTAGTATCCATGGGTGATGTCCTGGCTTCGCAAGGAAAATATCATGATGCTATTGGTCATTTTGGTAAGGCATTACAGATTACCGATAGTATCGGGGATGTTTATCATTGGCTTTCCGCAAATCATTCCTGTGTCAAAACTCTTATTAAAACCGGTCGTATCGCGGAAGCCAAAAAGCTGGCACTTGAATCGGTTAATAAGTCGCAGCATGCGGGCATCATTTTTTATCTCACACAAACATATTTATTGTTATCCGAAATATCCGAAAAAGAACATAATTCATCATTAGCACTCCATTACCTGAAAATCGGAAATATTTATAAGGATTCCATTGATGCTGAGAGTAATTTTACGGCGATTCAGGACCTCAAGTTAAAATACGAAACCGAAAAAAAGGAGCGGCAGATATCCTGGCTCGAACAACAAGACAAGAACCATCGTACCGTTCGTAATATTTTGGTGGTGCTTTCGGTTTTGCTGATCGCACTTGTAACCACACTTTGGTATATTGCCCGCTTCAGAAGACTTGGCATCCGCCAGAAAGAGCTCCTGTTGTTGCGCGAGCAGCAATTGAACAAGATGACACAGGATAAGCTGAATGCCGAACTGGAATTCAAAAACCAGGAATTAATAACCATTGCCAATCAGTTGGCCTCGAAAAACGAAATGCTTGCTCAATTGCGGACCTCGCTCGAGGACCTGGGGTATTCGGGCAATGTTTTATCACCATACAACAGCGACCTGTCCTTGGAAAAGGACTGGGAGATTTTTTGTCTCAAGTTTGAAAATGTATATCCCCATTTCTTTAAAAATCTGAGAGAAACATTTACCGATATCTCTGTCAGGGAAGAACGACTGTGTGCTTACTTAAGGATTAATATGACATCTAAGGAAATTGCCCAGATACTGAATGTTACCGTTGCTGCCGTGGATAAAAGCCGTAACCGGCTGCGCAAAAGCTTTCCCTACCTTCCGATAAGAACCTTGTAGAATTTATGTACCAAATAGGCTAATGTATTATTGATAATCAATGGAAAACGTTTGACTCCTTTCTTCAAAACTTCAACATATCCTTACCCTGCCAAAGCCTGGTAACAGCTGGTTTTTTCATTGAAAATATACGCGAAAAATATCCTTCACTCATACCTCAAACTCTCTACCGGGTTCCTCGTTGCCGCCCGCCAGCTCTGCCAGCTCACCGTAATAAGGGCTATCGCCATCGCTATTCCTCCAGCCGCCGCAAACACCCACCAACTCATCTCTGTTTTATAAGCAAAGTTTTCGAGCCATTTGTGCATGGCATACCAGGCAATAGGGCAGGCGAGGAGACACGATAGAATAACCCACTTAAGGAAGTTACCATTGAGCATTACAAGAATTTCAGACATTCGTGCGCCGTTCACTCTGCGTACGCCTAATCTCTTTGGTTCGTTTTCTGCAACAAAGGCTGCCAGACCGAAAAGTCCCAGGCTGCTGATGACAATTGCAATAAACGTAAAGAGGGCCACCAGCTTTCCAATTCGTTCCTCTTCTTTAAACTTTTGGTTGTACTGATCGTCTACAAACGCATAATCGAATGGAGCTGCCGGTGCAATTTTCTTCAATACATTTTCTATTTTGGGCAATGCCTGTGAAGCACTAACGGCGGGATGAATCCTGATATAAAGATGTTTCTGGTCTTCTTCGGTGGGTATTAAAATGGTTGGAACAGCAGGATCGAAAGGCGACCCTTTTATCATATCCTTTACAATGCCGAGGATTGTATAGCTTGGTTTGTCGTTATAAGCTGGACTTGTTCTATAAACGATTTCACCAATAGGAGAGGGTAATTCCATCATTTTTAGTGCCGATTCATTTATGATAATGGTCGACAAATCGCTTTTCATGTCTCTTGAAAAATCACGACCTGCAGTAATTTTAATCCCAATGTTTTACAATACTCCGGAGTTATTCTAACCACGTTAAAAGAAGGACTTTCTTCCTTAACCTTTTGATTTTTCCAGGTGAAATCAGAATTCCATCCTTTGGTAGTTGTAACAGGATAGTTAGAGGCAGTAATTTCATAGACTGCTCCTGAGTTTTTAAGTTCATCTCTCAAGGTGAGGAATTTACCTTTATAATCGGGAGTGTTCATGTAAAGAGTTAAAAGTCCCTTGGGAGAATACCCTACCGGCCGGTTTTTGGCATGCAGAATTTGTTTGTATATAATTAGTGAACCGATTATGAGCGCAATTGAAATTGTAAATTGAAAAACAACGAGTATTTCTCTGGAGGAAGTCCCCAAACGATTTGTTTTATGTATCCCCGAGATAGCTCTTAAGGGCTTCAGTTTTGAAAGATAAAGGGCAGGATATATTCCGGCAAGCAGGTTTACAAGTAATAAAAAGGCTAATGATACTGACCAGAATTGCCAGCTATTCCAGGGGATTTGCAAATTTTTACCCGATGTATGATTGAACCAGCCGAGCGATAACAGTAAAGTGGCGAGCGCTAATAAGTAAGCAATCAGAATTGTTAGCATCGATTCGTTTAAAAAGTGCCTGATGATCCACAAACGTGTTGAACCAAAGGTCTTTCGAATTCCTATTTCCCTGGCATAAAAGTCGGATCGCGAAGTACACAGGTTCACATAATTGATGCAAGCCAGAATAAGGATTAAAAAGCCAATCGCCATCAATATCTGCAGCATTTCAAAACGACTGTTCGATATCTCTGCTCCATTTTGAAGGATGAATGCAGATGCCACCTGTCCATTGGGTGCAGAAAAAGCTCGGTATTAGTTTTCGGATCGTAATGTCGCAGAGCTTTCCTGATCGCAGAAGAAGTCTCCGGAAAACCGGCACCTGGTTTCAATTGTACCAGCAGATACATGTTATAATTATCCCAAACATTCAGATTCGACCACCCTTCGAGATACCTGTCAAGCGGTGCAAGGTATTTTGCTTCGGCAAATTCAGTATTGCCTGGTAAATCCTTATACACTCCGGTAACCATCAAATCGAAGGATGCATCCATTTTAACCATTTGTCCAAT
>JAAUTT010000055.1 GCA_012031335.1 Bacteroidales bacterium
GGGAAGGCAATTGACATACCAGCAATGGCAATAGCTGCTACCAGCAGAATATTGGAAAGGTTAAATATAACACCTCCCAGCATAGCGCTTAAAATATCCTGAACCGATGCCTGCCTTATATTCTCCGTAAAACTCATTCCTTTTTCACCGGTACTACCCAGTGTGAAACCCAGCAGAAGAGAAAAAAGCAAAATTCCGATTACGTAATCCCAGTAAAATAACTCGAAACGATAACCTTTTGCCAGTTTTTGTGTGTTTGCCCACGACCCCCAGCATAACATGGTTATAAATGTAAGCGCTACTGCAATGGAGTATGTTTCTACAATGTACATTTTCGTTATTTTTGAAATGAAAACTTAAAATTATCGTTCTTTTTGGCTACCGTTTTAAAAACTACAGCTTCGGTAACATAAAGCCGGGTACCCATGATTCGGGACGTTTTTCCCCTTTAACCAATACTTTTACTGTATGCTTGCCTGGTTGAAGATTAAATGCATGCCAAAGATTTATATCATGATGTTCCTGGTTGTTCCAGTTGTAATACGAATCAATTGTGCGGTGTAATTTACCATCAAGGTAAACATCTGCTTTTCCCGCATCTTTTACCCAGTTACCCATAAGCGTAATTCCTGTACCTTCAAATGTGAATTCAAGTTCGTCTCCAGCTTTTTTCGGCATATTTCGACTGATCCACAGTTTTGGTACCTCCCCATGGGGCTTTGCTAAAGGTTTTCCAGTTACCTTTTAATATCCAGTTTTTTGTATCGAATATGGAAATTTTATGGTCGAAAACCAGGTTAGGAAAGGATACTTCCAGTGCAGGTGCTTGGGGAGTCTGAGGTTTTATTTTTATTTCGGTATCGCTCACTTCACCTCCTTCGTTTTTAATAAAGGATAAAGCATAATTATAAGTGTTTTCAACAGCTTTATTGAAAGAATAGTTGGTATTGATAAAAAGTGAATCTCCAACATCGGCTATGCCTTTTTGCATATCTTCCGGCAGGTTGCTTAAACCCTTTATCACACCCAAAACAGCCATAGCGTTTGACGGGTTACAATCCGAGTCCTGACCGCACCGGGTAGATATTTCCATTGTTTTGTAAGGATCGCCATCGCCATATAACAGTCCCATAACTATATAAGCTCCGTTAAGTTTGGCGTCGATATTAAAATTGATGCCGGCACCGCAAATATCTACATCGCCATATTTGGCTTCCAGTTCTTTCCAGGCTGCTTTCCAGTCGGTAGGATATTGTTGTGAAGAATTATTACATCGGTTTACTATTTTATAATAATCACTTTCGGCAGGAATTGATTTTAATGCATTCTTAACTATGGCAGGTATATCGGTTTCAAAAAAAGCCTCTGAGTAAAGAGCTGCTACAAAAATACCACCATAAAGACCATCGCCATAATTCATTATATGACCAATTTTATCGGCCATTTTTACTGCCTGAAGAGGCAGGGCAGGGCACATAAACCCTATATAATCCGATTCGATCTGGAAATCGATATCGTCAGCATGTAAATTGAATTCCGGCTCACCCGACTGAGGAGGGAAAATGCTGTCGTAATAGTTTTTTCGTGCCTGAACGTTTGCATGCCACAGGTGATACCCAGCTTTTGCAAACATTTCCTGGTACTTTTTGGCAGGGGCGTCAATACCATACTGGTCCATCGACATCATAAATGTAAGTTGAACGTATAAATCGTCCTGCCAGATACTGCCTTTAATATCGGCAGGTATCCATTTTATACTGTCGTCGAAGGTTTTCCCTGTGCCCCTGAATTCTGTAGGACCACCATAAGTAACGCCTATCATTTTACCAGCCCAGCCTCCGGCAATTTTATCTTTCAGCAATTCTGGAGTAATGGTTTTATATTCAGTGGTCTGTTCTTTGCACGACCCGAATATTATTCCGATAATAAATACAAATAATGGAATCTTTCTCATTTGTAGTGTAATTATGTTAGTAATTGATTTTGTGTAATTCTTATTAGTTTACTGGCTGATGCATCATCCTGTCTTGGATAAACTTTTCCATTTCTTTGACAGGCATTTTCTGTACAACATATGCATGCGGTCCGTTAGGGTCATCGGTCCATTCGTTGTTTCCGTTTTCAAGGACAGTTATCCGGCCTTTTACTTCGGTAAAAAAGTTTTGGGTGCCATAAACTCCAATGAGAGCGGCAGTCTGGTCCCAGCTCATCCTGCCATTTTTATCCTCTTCGGCCATGGGAATACTGATGCGGAAAACATCCTTTACAGGGTTTTTAATAGTATTCATTTCCATTACCTGCAAACCGGTTCGGATTTCCCATCCGATTTCGAACCCGGAGAAAATAACTGGTACCGGCCAATTTTCGAACGTGTACTTTGAAGCTGTGGAATCCATGTGAACGTTAAATTCTCTTCCGGAAGGAAATTTACCTGCCATGGAAACCAGGAGCTTTACCTTTTTAGCTACCAGTTCTTTACCGTTGAGATTCGAGAGGCTGTCGGCCGGCGATTTCAATAATTCGGCCAAATTGGTAAGAAAACCTACAGTAACAATGGTAACTGAGCTGTCGGGCTGCGAAGCAAGAATTTTACGATAAACCAATACAGCATCCGGTGCTTCAGAAGTCGATTTTACCTGATGTGGGTAATAGGCTGCAAGGGTATCAAGCCAGTGTTGCGACGATCCCATGTTAACAGCAGATCCTTTGGGAGCGCCCAGCGCCATGTTGGGCCTGCCAAAATATGTATTCAAAACATCTATTCCCGGTATAACAAGTTCATGTTTGTTACAGGAAATGGTGGCGAGTAACTCAGCTTTTCCGCTGTCGGCCATGGCATGCAGAAAGGCTAAAGCTCCCACATCGTCGTAATCTGGTCCGAAATCGGTATCAAATATTATTTTAACAGGCTCCTTCACCAATTCCTTTTTCTGTAAGGAACATCCAGGAAGGAATAAGATCATAGTTACAAGTAGCGAAAGAAGTAGTGTTTTTTTCATTGTCAGAGATATTTGTTAGTCATTTGATATTTTATTCTTGGTTTTTCGCGCAGGTAAAGAAACATTTCGGCAGCATGCCAGGAATGAGGTACTGCCAGTTTTTCCGAAGTAAAAACCGGGTCAATTACAGCCATGCCATTGTAATTGGCCTGACTGGCATTTTTTTCCCATGTAAGCGGATAGTCATGGTTACTTACAGGACTGTTGAAATCGCCATGGAAATGGTCGCAAGCCCAACCCAGATAAGGGTAATCCACCTTGTCGCAGGCATCTTTAATTCCGGGTTTATAATAACTCCTGAAATCCCACCAGAACAGTGCCGAATAATTATCTTCCATGAAGGGTATGGTATACTCGTCTTCCATGCCCAGCCTCTTAATGCCGAATTTAAGCCATTTTGTCTGGTAAACAGGCACCTCATGGAAGTCAGTTCGTCCTTTTATATATTTTGAATATCCATCTTTAACTTCATACTTTTTAGCTTCTTCCATTATTTTAAGAACCAAGGGATTATTTCGGTTGGCAAACAGCGAGATAAGGTAAAGTGTTTCGCCAAGATTATCGGCTTCAGTTTCTCCTGCGTTATTCCGATCGTAGGGATCGTCGAGGCCCAGAACCCAATCCTTTATAAGATGAAGATTACCGGTATGTTCCAGTACCATAGCCATCATGGCAGCATCGCGACGCCAGGGCTTTTTGTAAACAAAAAAATTGGGAAGCGGTTTACTATCCACGATATTCATTAAAATCTCGTGATGAAGCACCTTCATTATCCGGGGATAACGATAGTCCTCGAATTGCGGCAACCGGATTTTTGAGGTTGTGCCCGATACTTTTTCTTTTTCCCATTTCGAATGAATCCAAACGGCTATACTGTCTTCACGGATTGTAATTTTCTCATTATTAGTAGTTACCAGGTGTACCATGTAGTTATATGGTACTATTATTTCCTCTTTAACATTCCATTTTTTAATGGTGTCCCCTTTTAGGGCATCAATTAAAACTCCGTTTTTGTATAAAAGCTTTGTACGGTTGCCCATTCCAAACTGAAAAAATGGGACATGAGGCAATGCAGGAGCTACGCTGGTCTTTTTACGCAATGTATCGAGTTCAACACGATATTTGTTGAGGTCGTGTGATGCCGATTTCATATTTGTACCACCAGGGTTACGGGTGCACGAAACTAAAAAACTGAGAAGAACAACTGTTGGAAGAATAATAGCGGCTCTCATGGATAAGGATTTAAGTTTTTACTTGATTTCTTTCCAGTAAGGTGCCGATGACTGCGCTCCAAGTCGCGTTACCGATATAGAAGCAGCTTTGTTTGCCAGTTCAACCGCTTTTTCGAGTTCCATTCCCTCCGATATGGCCACTGCCAGCGCTCCGTTGAAAACATCTCCAGCTGCGGTGGTGTCAATTGCTTCTACCTTGGGGGCTGGTACCGTCATAAAGCTGTTGCCTGTATAACAAAAAGCACCTTTACTGCCAAGTGTGATTATTACAATTTGTATGCCTTTCCTGTGCAATATCCTGGCAGCTTTTCCGCAGTGGTAATGTCAGTCACTTTAATTCCTGTAAGAAGTTCTGCTTCAGTTTCGTTGGGCGTGATAATATATAATTTTTGCAGCAATTCATCGGGTAATTCACGGGCAGGTGCAGGATTCAGCATAACTTTTTTCCCGGCATCGGCAGCAATGGTGGCTGCATATAACACAGTTTCGAGAGGAATCTCAAGTTGCATCAGAATTATATCCGATCGCAGGATTTCTTGCCTGGCTATGTCGATATCTGTTCGGGTTAAATTGCTGTTAGCTCCGGGTGCTACTACAATGCAATTTTCTGCTTTTGAATCAACGGTTATCAGGGCTACTCCCGAAGGATTTTCAGCATCGGTAAACATGAAATCGGTATTGATATTTTCTGTTTCGAAAAGCTGTTTCGCTTGTTTTCCAAATATATCGTCGCCGGTTTTGGCGATAAAAGTAACTTTTCCGCCCAGTCGCGATGCTGCTACAGCCTGATTGGCGCCTTTACCTCCCGGATTCATAAAGAAAGTGCCACCCAATATGGTTTCTCCCGGAACAGGAAGTTTGGTGGTTTTTATAACCATATCGGTATTGCTGCTACCAATCACGGTAATTCGGTTTAAAAACATAGGAATGGTTTTAGTTAATAGTTGCTCGTAACAAAAGTAAATGTAGATTATTTTAAAACTAATACATAAATATAATATGATGTTTTGTAGAATTTCAAATTTGGAAATAAATTTTAATTGTGCTAATTAATAGATAAATAGGATTTATATTTGTCCATTAATCGTGGATAAATAAATAATTATGGCTGCCATACATTCTCTAATCCATCTCATACGGTCCCTTTCAAAAGCTGAGAAGAAAAATTTCAGCCTGTATGCTTCTGGTAACGAAAAAAAGTAAGGCTTATCTTCGGTTATACGATACTATATGTAAAAACAACCTGCCTGATGATGAAGTGATTAAAATTTGCCGGAATTTATTCAGGGAAAATGATTTCAGTTCGCATGTGAGTTACCTGTATGAGGTGCTGATGAAAAGCCTCACAACATTTCATCAGCGTTTAGGGACCGATGAAAAGTTGCTCTCCGGAATACAAGAAGTAAAGATACTTTTTCGGAAGGGTTTATCGCATGAGGGTTTTATTTTACTTGATACATTGCGCAAATGGCAGTTCAATATGATAAGTTTGCCTATTGTATAATTCTGGATAAGTTGTTATTACATTATCTCAACCGTTATCAGTTTTCGCAACTATCGGAGGACGACCTGCTTCGGGTGCAGTCGGAACTGAGAAAGCATATACAGTACGAACTCAATTTGGCCGAACACGCTTCCTTATATGAACTTTTAAATTATAGATTTATAGTACAGGGTAGCATAAGGAGTACGAAGGATAAAGATAAACTGAACGATTTGGTATTTACCGAGATGAATCTGGCTGGTAATCCGCGGTTTCAGTCGTTCGACCTCAAAAAAAACCATCTTCTTTTTCAGTCGGTTTATTTTATGATGGTTGGCGACCATAAATCGAGTTTACAAACCTTTTATGAGTTAAACGCACTTTTTGAGCAGTCATCGCCCTTTGTGGGCCGATGCGCCACTTTATTACGTACAACATGTAAGAGGAATTCTGAACAACCTGCATTTGACAGGACAGTATGCCGGGATGGATTTTTTTATTGAGAAACTTGAGGATTTAAAAAATGAACACAGCTTTTTAAGTCTTTACCAAACTATTTTCGTTTCGAATATTAAAAAGATGCTCGGAGAAAATCAACTGGAAATGGTTGATAATTATATTGAAAACCACTTTGATTTAATTGCAAAAGCCAGTCTGATGAATCCTGCCGAAAAATCAGAAACCTTATTTTATGTTGCCTTATCACGGTTTAACCTGAAGGACATGAAAGGGGCTGCCAAAGTCTTGAACGAGCTCATTCATTTTCATGATCTGCCAAACCGGCATATGTTTAGGTTGATTCGTTTGATTAATCTTATCGTTCATTTCGAAATGCACAATTTTGTTTATCTCGAATCGGGTATACGTTCGCTTGAACGCGATCTGAAACAAAGTAAACGAAGTTTTCTCACCGAACAGGTTATACTTAAAATGTTACGTAAGTACCCGCTAACACTTTCCAAATCTTCAAGAAAAAAGCTTCTTGAGTTAACTTTTCAAGAGTTGGAACAGCTTAAGAATAATACCTATGAAATGCAGTTGTTCCATATATTCGATTTTTGTAAATGGTTAAAAGAAAAGATTTAGTAGTAGCATATCTGAAATTGAGTTTATAAAGAAGAAAAAGGTATTTTGTTTTAACAGCAAATCCTCTGCAGTTACACTGATGATTTGTCTCTGAATTCACTAGGGGTAACATGCATTTTTTCCTTGAAAAGCTTACTAAAGTAAAATACACTGCCAAAGCCAAGGTTAAAGGAAATTTCTTTAATGCTCTGGTTCGAGTTGCTTAACAGGTAGGCTGCCTGTTGCATCCTGAGAGAGAGGTGATATTGTACGGGCGACAGACCTGTATATTTTTTAAAAGCTTTTCGGAAAAGAGAGTAGTTGATATTCAGGCCTTTCGCCATTTCTTCCACAATGATATTGGTGGTAAGGTTATCGCGAATATACATACAGGCTTTTTGGATTGACTTCTCCACTACACTGCTCCTGAAGTTTTCGTTTTTCTTAAGAGATATTATTTTTCCCAGAATATACAATACCAAACCCGAGCATATTTGCTGATAACCTGGCTTTTCACTTTTTATATAATTAAATATGCGATGAAATTCCTCCACTATTTTTCCTGAAATCCAATCTGAATAACAGATGTCCCGACAAAAATGTCGAAGTTATCGATGATACGGGCTGCAAATTCACCTTTAAAACCAACATAATGTTCCATCCAGCCACGTTCTTTGAGTGGTTTATATCGGTGCCACATATTGGGGCGGATCAGGATTACAGAGCCCTCTTTTATAAGAAACTCGCCTTCTGCGGTTTCCATTATTCCCTCGCCCTCGGTGATGTAATTAATTTGGTATTCCTGAAGAATTCTGCCTTTGTTCCAGTTAAAGTTATAACCCGATGGATGCCCGTCGGGTGGATACTCTTTACCTGGTGGTACGTGAGCATGACCACCTACCGTGAGATAAAATCCGCTGGTTTTATCTTCAAGACTTTGGGTGAGGTATTTGAAATAATCGCTCATAGGTTTTGTTGTTCATGCTTTTTATATAGGATCCTGCTTTTAGGAGAAACTGGTTTTGTCCCCCTGGCGTTGAAAATAAAGTAGAGAGTCCCCCCATTCATCCCAGGCAATTTCGTCGCCTGCCATGTTTACTCTAGCTTCGAGGCACTTGGTGCAATCATCGGCATTTTCGTCGGTGCAGGGTTTATTCTGATATAAAAGATAGTTGTTCCGGTAAATACCCGGAGTGATATTGGGCATTATTACATTCGCACCAATTTTAAGTGCTTTTTCGCGTCCCATCTTGTCGATAGCCTGAAGAGCAGTGGTTGCAGCTATGTTAATATTTTTCATCAGGATACGCAGAACCGCAACCATTTTTAAACTGAGATCCAGTCTTTCCTGAAGCGGAAGCAGCATATTCCGGAATTCGTATAGTGGGGTTCCTGCATGTTCGATATAGGGGCCCATACCCACCATGTCGATGTTAAATTGTTTAAAGAACAGAAGATCCGAAGCCAGGTCGTCGTGAGTTTGAAAAGGCAACCCAATCATCACTCCGGTCCCTGTTTGATAGCCTATGTCCTTTAGTTTTTTGAGACAGGCAAGTCTTTTTTCAAAGCTGTGAAGTTCATTTTCGGGATGCAACTTCTTGTATAAATTGGGATTGGAGGTTTCAATCCTTAAAAGGTAACGATGGGCTCCTGCCTGATACCACCTATGGTAGGTTTCTTCATTTTGCTCCCCAAGAGATAGGGTAACCCGTATTTCATTGTGTGTTTCACGCTTTATTTTTAGCAGGAGATCTTCAATCCTATCAGTAAATGAAGCATTTTCAAGCTCACCCGATTGCAGCACAACTGAGGCATATCTGCTTTTCCATGCATATTTTACAGCCTCAATAATTTCATTATCCGAAACGTTGTAGCGCTTTACTTTGCTATTTCCTTTACGGATACCACAATACAGGCAATCTTTTCTGCAAATGTTTGAAAACTCAATTAACCCTCTGAAAAAGACTTTCTTTCCAACATAATCCTTTTTTACTGCAGCAGCGCGGGTAAAAAGTAAATCTTTATCTCTACCTTCAGCTAATAGCAAAACCAGTATATCTTCGTGAGAAAAATCGGATTTTTGCAGGATGTGTTCTATTCTCATAAGTATTGGCTTGCATATGTTTCAAGCTTTAAAAAGGGAGCTACCGCTCTTTGGTATATACCATGAACCCAGGCAATGGCCATACCGTAGTTTGTAACAGGTATGCCAGCATCTGCGAAAGGTTTGAGACGATTCATAAGTTGTTTTCGGGTAAACATGCAGCCTCCGCATTGGATTACCAACTGATAATCCGCAGCAGGCCTCGGGGCAGTATCACTTCCCGAAACAATGTCGTATTCGAGCTTTTTCCCTGTAAAGTTCGATATCCAGCGAGGTATTTTCATCCGACCGATATCGTCGCACGAGATATGATGTGTGCACGATTCCAGGATCAGAACTCTGTTACCGTCTTTCAACTGCGATATTTTAGGTGTTCCATCGAGATAACGGGCAAAATCACCTTTGTTGCGTGCCAGGATAATGCTGAAGCTGGTTAAAGGTATGTCGCGGGGAATAGAAGCGTCGGCTTTCAGGAATACCTGGCTATCGGTTATGGCTAATACTGGCCTGGGTGTCAGTCGTTTTAAAAGTGTGTCAATTTCCCTTTCTTTAGCGGTGATGGCAATGGCATCATTATCAAGAATATCACGGATTACCTGCACCTGGGGAAGGATCAGCCGGCCATCGGGAGCTTCGATATCGATGGGGGTAATGAGCAGCACAATTATTCGCCCTGTTTTATGAGATCGCCTGTCAGAGATCGGTTTTTGGTATGCTATTTCGGGCATTATACGCCTTAGTTCATGAATGATGGGTTCATTTATTGGATGAAAGGAGCAATATTCCAAAACCCTGGACTTGTACTTGTCTTCAAGAGTTGTTTTTAATTCCTCTTGAAGAGAAATCAGATCACTTTTATTATGTAATATGAAAAAGGGGATATCGAATTTATGGAATTCAGTAATGATGGAAGTTTCGGGTTCGCCCCAGGTATTTTGCGCAATAACAAGGATGGCAGCATCGATGACTTTTTAGCGTTATGCAGGGTTTTATCCACTCTTTTTTTTCCGAGTTCTCCTGAATCGTCTAACCCGGCGGTATCTATAAGTATCGCAGGTCCCAATCCGTTTATTTCCATGCTTTTCTTTACCGGATCGGTGGTTGTGCCGGGAATATCCGAAACAATGGCAATATCCTGACCTGTAAGAGCGTTGATCAGGGAACTTTTGCCATTGTTCCGCCGGCCGAAAATGCCGATATGTGGTTTAGTCTCCTTGCCTTTACTCATAAATAGGGAAAAAGTAAAGGTCGTAAAATTCTTTTTAAATGCCTATTCGAAGCGTAAGGAATCGGCCGGATTTTTAGTTGCAGCCTTAATAGCCTGATAACTTACAGTAAGCCAGGCGATAAAAATAGCAATAAGACTTCCACCTATGATTATCCATGGACTGATACCAATGCGGTATGCAAACTGTTGTAACCACTTGTCGGCAGTAAAGATAATGGTTACCGATGCCAGAACCGTTGAGATAAGTACCAGGTATGTTACATCTTTCGACAGCAGAATTACAATGCGGCCTATTGAAGCACCGAGAACTTTGCGTAATCCTATTTCGCGGGTGCGGCGCTCGGCCATAAAGGATACCAGACCAAATAAGCCCAATACCGCAATAAATATAGCCAAGCCTGAAAAAACAGTTAGCAAACGTCGGGTTTGGAATTCCGATTTATACAGTTTGTCGAATTCCTGGTCAAAAAAGAAATATTGAATTGGGGCTTCCATGGAAAATTTTTTCCAGGATTGGTTAATCTGTTCCAGGGTATTTTGATGGTTCCCGGCTCCAAGACGCACGGTGATATAACCATCGTAATAATCGCGGTTCATAAATAAAACCATTGGGTTTACCGGTTTATGCAGCGATTCGTAATGGAAATCTTTTATTACACCAATGATCGAAAGTGAAACCCTGTCTTTTTCTTCTCCGGGCTGAATAAGTCTTTTGCCTACAGGGTTGGTGTAGCCGAGATACCGGGCTGCCGATTCGTTTATAACAATGGCTGCGGAATCGGAAGGATAATCTCTGGAGAAAAACCGTCCGTCTATTATTTTCACACCCATGGTTTTTGCATAATCCTGATCTACCGCAAAAGTGGCAAACAGTAGTGGTTCGCTTGTTTTGGAATCTTCAGGAAGATACCCATTATGGTTCATAATACGACCTGGTATTCCCGATGTTAATGTTACCTCTTCAACAGCCGGAATGCTCTTCAGGTCTTCCATAAATATCTTCACATCTTTTCTGACAGGATCAGTGCGTTCAATCACTACAAGCTTGTTCTTATCGAATCCCAGGTTTTTATTCTGGATATATTTAAGCTGCTCCGAAACGATAAAAGTACCTAGTAAATAAAAATCGAATGGTAAACTGGCATACCACTAGTACTGATCTTAATTTCGCATTGCCGGTGCCCTTATTAAGCTTTCCTTTTAATACTTCTGTAGGGGTAAACCCTGATAAATAAAAGGCCGGATACCCTCCTGCAACGATTCCAGTAATAACAGCAAAAAGGAATAGAACAGGACTAAACATGAGTATTTGTGAAAGGGTTATGTCAATTTTCTGACCTACTAAATCACCAAAAGCCGGTAAAGCAATTTTTGCCAGAGCTACCGAAATGATAACAGCAAGAGTACTTAAAAAAACAGATTCGGAAAGGAACTGCACAACCAAAGCTACCCGCTGTCCACCGAATACCTTGCGTAAACCCACTTCTTTAGCACGTCCTGCCGACCTGGCGGTCGATAAATTGGTAAAATTGATACAGGCATTTAATAAAATAAATATGGCAATAACAATAAAGATATAGACATAGGTAATGTTTCCATTTGGCTCAAGTTCTAAATCCATATTGGAACTGAGGTGTATATCGGTCATTTTTTGCAGCCGGTAAGTTAGATACGACCCCGATTCATAAGATCTTCGAAGCTGATATTCATAAATT
>JAAUTT010000056.1 GCA_012031335.1 Bacteroidales bacterium
TTTTACCAAAAAAAGATTCCGAAAGTGGTCACTGTCAACAATAATAAACCGGCAAGTACTGGTTTTAAGGAATTTAATAAAGAAAGAGGTATCCAGGATTCCTGTTCTTTCCCTTTCTCCAGCCTGTTAAGTGTTTTGGAATAGAAATAAGGGCTAACTTCAGGATTTACGGAGTCCATAGAACTATAAACCGAAGAGAATCTGTTTAACAATACCTTGCATGCATCGCACGATTCAATGTGCGATTTCATTGAATCCAATTCCTGTTGAGATAAAGTTTTCTCAATGTAAGCCAGAATATGGTTTTTTATATGTGAACAGTTCATCATGTTAATTTATCTTATCTATTGACAACAAAATTTAAAAAAACTTGCGATAAAAAGTACTTTTTTTATCAAATCATCAAAATTGTTTCAGAAGCTTTTTTTGCAGATTGAGTTTTCCTCTGTGTATAAGGGATTCGACAGCCGAGACAGAAGTCATCATCACATCAGCAATTTCCTGATACGAGAGTTCTTCATATTTATTTAAGGTAAAAGCGATGCGCTGATTTTCGGGGAGACTGTCTATGGCTCTCCACAGGATCTGCTGCTCTTCGGTTCGTTCAATTTCATGCATTGCTTCGCGGGCAGCATGATCTTCAATTTCAATAAATTCAGATTTCTCTCCGGTAATAAATTTACCAAACCGCTGCACCAATTGTTGCCATCGGTTTTTGCGCAGCAGATTTTTCGATTTGTTTAAAGAAATCCGGTATAACCATGTAGATAATTTAGCATCGCCGCGAAAACCCGAAATTGATAAAAATGCCTCAATAAATACTTCCTGGGCAATATCTTCAGCATCTTCGGCATTGTTGAGTATATGAAAGCATGCTTTAAAAACCATATTCTTATATTTTTCTACAAGAAACCGGAATGCATTCTCATCTTTGCTTAGCAGACTATTTATGAGTTCGCTATCAGTCATAGGCGATGAACAAATTTCTTCAGGATAAAGCTAAGTAAATACTAATAAAGCTCTGGAAAAGAATACCATTACCCCACATACATAAGAATTAAAATAAAACATCAAAGCTAACTCATAAGTTACATAATTTCTTAACTTAATTTACATGTGGTAAGAATTTGAGCATTTACTTTAAATAAGAATTCTTAAAAATTGTTAAATAATCCTGCCAAAAATGTGAGGGACTTGCCTGAATGAGCTTATTTCGGGGAATCTTCTCCCATTTAATTTAATTAATTTAAAAAATATTTCAGTTACGACCGCAAGTTTTTATGAATGTCATTGTCCAACCTGAACAAATGAAAACGTAAATCATAATAAAGTTATATATGAAGAAAATTTCGCTGTTAGTTCTATTTAGTTTATTGTTGAGTTCCATAGCAATAAGTCAGAGTCCCTCACCCTCCTCCCGACAGGGAGCCCCCAATATGCCTGCAGATGGTAAAGTTTCAGGTAAAATAATTGATGGTTCAACGAATCAACCAGTTGAATATGCAAGCATTGCCATATACCGTGAACGTGATTCCACCCTGGTTACTGGTGTTGTAACCGATGCCACCGGGAATTTTGTACTTGAAAACCTTCCTTATGGAAAATTTTACGCTACGGTTACTTTTATTGGATATAAAAAATCAAAATTAGGTGGAATACAGCTTATGCCCAATCAAAAAGTTTCAACACTTGGCACCATTAAGCTTGATCCATCCTCAACGGCATTGAATGAAGTTGTTGTAATCGGAAATGGCAATCAGGTTGAATATAAAATTGCAAAAAAAGTAGTAAACATCAGTCAAAACATAATAGCCTCAGGGGGAACGGTAGTGGATGCCTTGCAGAATACACCTTCGGTTCAGACCGATGTTGAAGGTAACCTGACATTACGAGGCAGTTCAAATTTTACTGTTCTGATAGACGGAAAACCTTCTGTAGTATCGGGAAGTGAGGCCTTACAGCAAATCCCTGCAGGTATGGTACAAATGTTGAAATTATTACCAACCCTTCGGCTAAATACGATGCAGAAGGTAGTGCAGGTATTATCAATGTGATTATGAAAAAGCAGAAGGTGAAAGGTTTTAACGGAAGTATATCCCTCTCGGCCGGAACTAACCGGAAGTTTAATGAAAATATCAACCTGAATTACAAATATAATGACTGGAACTTTTCACTCGGAGCGGATTACCAGGATATGGGCTTTAAAATGAACCATGAAAGTGAAAGGAAATATTTCAGCGAAGGTGTTTTGATCAAGGACCAATGGTAAATGGTTCGGGGCAGTTCAGTCGTGGAGGACAAGGCTTCAGGGCAGGGATAGAATACAACATTACCAATAAAAGCTCCATTTCTTTAAGCGGACGTTATGGTGACAGGAAATTTAACCGCCCCATGAATGCATTTTACAACGACTATTATCCCTTATTAGATCAAAACATATATTACAGAAGCGAAAACAGTGGCAAATCGAGTGACCAGTTTTATAATCTTAACCTCGATTATATTTATAACATCGCCCCTAATGGTCATCAGCTTTCAGTTTCAGCATATTACTCAGGAAGTAAGGAAAATGATCCAAGCCTTACAGAACAGGATACAACTGATTCTGCAGGAAAAGAATTAAATGATTCTACTAAATATACCCAAAGGGTTGATGAAGTCGGTGACGAAAATGAATTTCGTTTTAAAGCCGATTACACCCTCCCTATAAATGAAAAGACCAAACTTGAAGCAGGGTTTCAGGCACAAATAGAAAATACCACTGCAACACACCGCTTGTTTCAGAACAATATAGAAAATCTGGGACAATACGATGAACTTGATTTCAGCCAGAATATCAATGCAGCCTATGTAACCTTTTCGAGTGCTACAAAACTTTTCGAATACCAGGTTGGTATAAGGCTCGAGAACGAAAACAGAACAGTTACCCAGGTAAATTCAAACAATGATATAAAAATCAATCGTATAGATCCGTTTCCAACGATTCATATTTCAAAGAAACTTCCCTGGGATATGCAGGCACAGGCAAGCTATACAAGAAGAATAAGCCGTCCCAGAAGCTGGAGTTTAAGTCCGCTCAGAAGATATATGGATCCACAGAATATCAGAGTTGGAGATCCCGGATTGCTTCCCGAATTTACCGATGCATACGAATTAAATGTTCAGAAGAAACTTAATGAAGCTTCTTTTGTTTCTCTGGAAGGTTTTTACCGCCGCACCAATAACCTTATGCAACAGTATATCGATACTTCCGAGATAAAGAATAATATCATTATCAATACTACCAAAAACTACGGTTATGATGAGTCACTCGGTGGAGAACTAATGTTGAATGTAGGTTTGACTAAATGGTGGACATTAAACGGATCGGGTAGTTTATATAATTATAAGCTTACCGGTGATGATGAAAATGCAGGAACCAAATCATCCACTAACTGGAATTTAAGAGCTAACACGATGCTACGTTTCAAAACCGGTACCTCTCTCCAGTTAAACTATATGTATAATGCCCCTACGGTAACTGCCCAGGGATCAAGAGGAGCATTTTATACTACAGGTGTGGCTGTACGTCAGGAATTACTAAAGAAAAAAGCCAGTTTAACACTGCAATTCCGCGACTGGATTGGTGATCCAAAAATGGAAATGATTACAGATACCCCCAGTTTCTATTCGTTCAATAAAATGCAACGTGAAACTAAGGTCATTACTGTTACCTTCACCTACCGAATAAACAACTATAAAGCTCAGAACCGCCGGAGCTCAGAAGATATGAATAACGACATGGGCGGCGATATGGGCGGGGAGATGATGTAATATCCAAGTCTCACCCATCAGGTCGACAGAAAATGTAAAGGCCTAAGCTATCAGTAGCTTAGGCCTTTTTTCATTTAAATCAAATACTAAATATTAAAATTATTACTATATTTATAGTTTATAATTAATTTTTATAGTATATTTGATTTTAAAATCTGACTATGGAAGAAATTACAAAAGCGCAGGAAGAGATACTCAGGGCGTTATGGGAAGTAAAAGAAGGTGCAGTTTCGGATGTACTTAACAATCTTCCCGACCCAAAGCCGGCTTATACAACAGTGGCAACCGTTATAAAAGTACTTGAACGTAAAGGCTATGTTTCGCATAAAACCTATGGTAAAACCCATGTTTTTTTCCGAAAGTAAGCAAAAAAGAATATACAGGACATCTGTTAAAAGATGCCATGGAAGGCCTGTTTAATAATTCCCTGAATGCAGTGTTCTCATTTTTTGTAAAGCAAAAGAAAAATGTTAGCCTTGAGGAACTGGAAGAACTTAAAAATTACCTGGAGGATGAAATAAAAAAACAAAAATCATAAGCCATGGAACCATACTATGTGTATCTTCTTAAATCGTCAGCTTGCTGGTAGTGCTTTATACAGCGTTTCACCTCCTGTTCCGGAAGGATACAAACTTTAAATTACAGCGGATTTTTCTGCTTATCTCGATAGGGTTATCCATTGTTCTGCCCTTTAACCAATATTCCATCAGAACTGTTCATGACAAAAGTATGGATGTTGTTGAAACAATCGTTCCAACAGCTGATCCATCCATAACGTATCAAAACCTTACTCCCGAATATGTACAAAAATCCCACGCCGAAAGGGATACAATTGGTGCCATCAATTACAAAACGGTATTCGCATGGATTTACTTTACGATTTTAACCCTTTTGGCACTCAGGCTCCTGACAGGAATATTTAAACTTACAACTATCCTTATTCAGGCCGAAAAAACACAGATAAAAGGAAGGACAGTATATCTGACCCGAAAAATTAACGGTTCTGCTAATATTATGGGGTTTATTCTGATCAACCCGGACCTGTTAAAACATCCCGATTTATCTCAAATACTTTTACACGAAAATATTCATGCCTCTCAATATCATTCAATCGACATTTTATTGGTGGAACTGCTTGCGGCCGCAATGTGGTTTAACCCGTTTGTTTGGATGATGAAAAGAACGCTGCAGCAACTGCATGAATACCTGGCTGATGACGGAGTCGTAAATTCAGGCATAAACCGCCTCGAATATCAGAAACTGCTTGTCAACCATATTGCCGAAGACAGTTTGGTTCTTTCTTCGGGTTTTAAAAGTTCCATTAAAAAACGAATTATTATGATTACAAAACACAAAAACACCCATGGTATGCGAAAGAAATTACTTGCCATATTGCCAGTTGCAGCAGGAATTATGATTGCAATCTCGTGTATGAACCCGCCAAAGGCAGATAATCAGGTTAAAACGCAGGCAGATACAGCAGAAGTCAAAGTAGTTGACCAAGCAGTAGATACTCCCTTTAGAAAAGACCTGGTTACAAATTCAGAATATGTACATGCCGCCATTGGATTAACCAAAATGAATGTTTTGTACCTTGGGGTGGATAACCCTGTAGAAATAGCTGTATCCGAGGTATCCGCCAATAATGTAAGGCCATCCATAACAAATGGTTTGTTAATTAATACCGGTAATGGTTATATTATCCGGCCACGGACACTTGGAAATGCAATAGTTGTAGTGGAAGCATTTATCAATGATAGGTGGAAAAAAGTTAGTACAATGACATTTCGGGTAAAAAAGGTTCCCGATCCTATAGCTACGGTAGCAGGTCAAAAAGGAGGAAGTATCTCTTTTGAAAAACTCTTAAAAGCAGAGAAAGTAGATGTAATGATGGAGAACTTTGATTTCGATTTAAGCTTCAAAACCATTAAATTCTCTTTGTCATCTTACAACCTTGATGGTTTTTTAAATTTCGAATATTCAGAATCTGATAAAATAACTTCTTCACAATTAAATATGCTTAAAAAATTAAGAAAAGGTCAAAAAGTCTATTTTGACGATATTGTGGCAATAGGGCCTGATGGAGAAAAGCGTAAATTGTCGCCTATAGTATTCAAAATCGAATAACTAATCATAAAAAAAGCCGGGTGTTTTAACACATCCGGCTGCCCTTTTGGAAGGGTATATTTTGATTGACTATCTGACGATTTAAATATTTCAATAATCATGCCATAAATCCTGACAAAAAGCTAACTTTTATCACCCTCGAGCCAATTTTTGAAATCACTCACTTTTTCGCGGCTAACAATCATATCCTCATATTCTTTCTCGCCAACTTTAATTTTCAACCTGCTTCCGGAGTAGGAGATAATGTCTTTGATCGCCTTGAGACTGATTAAAAATTTACGGTTAATGCGGAAGAATATCTTCGGATCAGTTAATTCCTCGAGTTGGTCGAGCGAATACTCCAGACCATAGCTTTTACCAGCGATGGTTGTCAGGAAAGTTTCCTTTTCCATAGCGTGAAAAAAAGCCACATCTTCGATACCAATATGCCGCAAATGTTCCCCAACTTTAATTACAAACCTTGCTTTAAAGGGATTTGAGAACATCTTCAGGATTTTCTGCATTGTGGAATCATCGAGTGTCACCCGATCTTCGGGTTTTTGAAACAACCGGAAGTACTTGTCAATTGATTCTTTTAAATCGTTTATATCAATAGGTTTTAATAGATAATCAACACTGTTTACCTTAAATGCCCGTATGGCATATTCGTTATATGCGGTGGTAAAGATAACCGGAGCCTCAACTTTACAAAGCTCGAAAATCTTAAAACTTAACCCGTCGGCCAGCTGAATGTCCATAAAAATAAGATCGGGAGCAGTGTGAGACTGTAACCAGCGAACAGCCGATTTAACTGAATCGGCTTTACCGACCAGGATTGCTTCGGGAACCAATTCATTTACAAGCGTTATCAACCTTTCGGCTGCCAGTTGTTCATCTTCTATTACTAAATACTTCACAAGTCAAACTTTAAGTTTGGGGATCTTTATATTGAATTTACTCATATCCGACTCTATAATAATTTCCTTATCAGTAAAGAATTTATAACGAACCTTCAGGTTTTGCAGCCCGATTCCCTTTGAAGGCGTTTCGAGCATTTTAGGCTGAACCGGATTGGACACTATCAGATATTCCTCATTGTCTGTAATTTCAACTTTGAGCGGAAACTCCTGCGATATCTCATTGTGTTTAATGGCATTTTCAACAAGCATCTGAATACTAACCGGAAGAACATAAAAATTCATATCCTTCAGGTTTATATCTACGTTCAAATTATTCCAAACCTCATTTTCTGAAGAAAATATAGGCTTCAGTAAATTTCAGCTCAGACCTGGCATCCATCAATTCCTTGCTGCTTTGATCGAGCATATATCGAAACATATCCGACAATTGCTTTACAAAAGTTATAGCTTTTTTAGGATCAGCTTCAATCAGCGATGTAAGCGTATTCAGGCTGTTAAAAAGAAAATGGGGATCCACCTGATTTCTCAAAGCCTGGAGCTGAAGTGAAATGCTTTCTTTTTTAACCGTTCTTCATTTAAGGCAGCTTTTTGCCACGATTGGAAAAAGGCTACAGAATGGAAAATGAGCATAACGATAACAGTACATCCATAAAAAATCAGAAATGAAAGACGGTTATATTGATAAAAATTTGTTAAGTCGCGATTATGATGCACAAAAAACCAGAGTGACATATAAATTATCACCATCACAACAGTACTATACAGCAGGGAAAAAACAACACGAAGCACAAGCTTTCGAATAGGATTTTCGAGCCAGGAATACCTTTTATCAACCTGAACCGAAAACCATTCGTTTCCTGACCAAAGCGCCATGCCAATGATACTTGAATAAAGCAGGTAATTTTTCCAGTGAAGGAAGACATCAGAACCATCAATAAAATAACCGATAAAAAAACCGATTATATTAACGTACATCAATCTTTTAAGAAGTCCAGCGATAAATTTATAAATCCGGTTATCCTTATTCATTACTCCATTCAATTATTTAACTCAAAAAGATCTCTTTTTCAGCTGAAAAAACTGACATTCCGGCAGTGCTGAAGCTGTTGCTCTATTGAAACTGCCGGAAATGTTTACCTGATTTATATCTATTTGCACAATTCCAGCTGTTTCTGGCAATCTTCCTTACCCCAAACAGGATGCATTTCAGTTAAAGGTACAAATTTTTCATACTTCTGAATAGCACCTTCCAGAATGGGTTGGGCTACCTTTTTACCGCCTCCGTAAAAATCGGGAGTATTCAATAATACCATACCCATCATATAATCCGCTCTTGGATTTTCGGGATTTAACGCCTGTGCCTTTTTAAAAGAAGCAATAGCCATTTGCGAATATTGGGCTCCGCGGGTATTAGGATCGACAACTATTCGGGCGCAATATAAAAATCCCTGGATTACAAAATTCTCCGACTCCTCCCCCTTCAGATTTATAGCTTCGTTAATCATTTTTTCAGCATAATCGAGGACAAGGTCCGTTTTAGTTTTATCCTGACTAACAAAGCTCTGTATTATACTCGCATATGCCGCATAATAATATGGAAGCCATTGGTTCTGCTCAGCCTTTGCAATACGTTCGAACTGGTTGGCAACATCATTGAAATCGGAGGCCACGGCTGCAGTTTTCATTTTCTCGAGTGTGGCAGCCATGGCTTCGTTAAACGATTTTTCGTCGGCTTTTATTGAAAAACCTGTGGCAAAAGCCATAAAAAAGATCAAAATTTTTGTTTTCATGTGGAATTGGATAATTAGATGTTAGACAAAGAGATAATAATTCTATTAAATTGTTTTTAAAATTTATCATTGAGAGAAATAAAAAAGCCAAATACTACAAATCTTTTTGCCGGTGGTTTTATCGGCATTTTATCGTAGGATACCTCTCCGTTGCTTGTAGATTTTATAAAATGGTACCCGTATACCTGGTCGAAACCAAGCACATTGCTAACCGACAGATAAACTACTGTAAATTTATTGAACAAGCGGGTTAAATAATTAACACTCAAACTGAGGTTATTCAGGTCATTGGTATAATGGGTTTTCCCTATTGGGTCGAGGTAAGGCCGTCCACTGCTAAACTGGTATGTCATCGCAACCTGGGTTTCCAGTTTGGGAATATATTGTTTATAAACAGCAGCAGCATTGTATTTCGAAAAATAGGCAGGATACATCAGCCGCGGATAGTTCTCGTATTTCTTTTTGGCATCGAGTATTGTTACCGACAGCCAATAATCACCATTTCGCACTGATTTCTGATCCCTCCAGAAAATATCGATCCCTTTGGCTAATCCATAACCATTTGAGGAATAATGATCCGGATTATAGTCGTTCAGCTCCGGAAACCGTGTAAGCTTGCTGTAATCTTTGAGATAACCTTCTATCCGAAACAAATAACCGTCCTTTTGGTACTGGTAATTGGCTATGTAATGAACTGCCCGCTGCGATTCAAGATTTTGATTTATCTTCAGGAAATCATCTTTTGGTAATTGGTTAAAAATTCCATAGGCTGCCGAAACCTGGCTGTTTTCTCCGGTTTTAAATGCAGCAGATAACCGGGGTGAAAGAGTAGCTTCGTTATTCACGGAGGCATATTCGCCACGGAGTCCTACCCGTAGAGATATTTTCTTTCCAAGTTTACTTTCCGCTTCCGAAAACACCGCTGTAAGCACATTGGAAAAGGAAGGACTAGCTGATAAAGACGAATCGGGTTGGTTAAAATCCTGTCCGTATCGTTGAATATACCACTCAATTCCATTGCGGAAGGTAACATTTTTGAGGATTGTCCACTGGGCAACTTCCTTAAGTTGGAAGTTTCCGTTTTGGTAACCAGGGTAGCTTTCTTAAAATCAATATCCTCGTTGTCCCATGAAAAAGAAATACCAGTTTTAAGGTCAACCTTACCCATGCGGGTTGTTAACACCGAATTGAAATAATAATTTTTGTTTTTCATACCAAAATACCTGCCCCCAAAGGGATCGATATATTCGGGAAGTTCAAATGCTGATTTACCGGAACTGACAGAGGAAAAAACCTTCAGGTAAGTTTTTGATCCTAACCTGGAAGTGGAAATAAATTCACCTGACAGAGATTGCGGAAAGTCGATCCAGTTCAGGGATTGCTCAACCACTTTGTAGTAAGGTTTCAGGTTATAATAGCTCAAAGAAAGAGAGAACGCGGAAGAATCGACAGAATGGCCAACAACAGCGCCAAAACCGAAAGGAAGAATGTTTATACTCTGAGGATTATTACGGGTAAGATTATTGGTATTCAGAATCAGCGCTGCCGAAAGCGCCTGACCGTATTCGGCCGAATAACCACCTGTACTGAATAATGTGCCGCCGAAAAGAGTCGGAGAAAACCTCCCCCGTGAAGGAAGGTCGGGAGCTTTGGATGTATAAGGATTGGCAACAAGCAGACCATCGATAAATGTTTTTGTTTCGAAACGATCGCCACCCCGGACAAACACCCCACCATCCTCTCCAACATTCTGGGTACCTGGAAGCGTATTCAACGCTCCAATAAAATCGCCATTTGAGTTTGCGGTAGTTAATACATCAAGCGTGGTAAGCTGTACCCCGCGTTTTCTATCTCCAGCCTGGTAAGTTCCTGCAGTAATAACCACTTCGTTAAGTTCGCTGGCTATTTCATTCATTTCGATCTCAAGAAACTTATTTTCCTGCGGAAGATTTATTTCGAGCTGATAACCTGCATATCCCAGGGAAGCTGCGATGAGTTTCTGTTTCCCTTTTTTAAGTGTGGAAAAAGCAAAGTAGCCGGATGTATCAGTAGAGGCTCCGTCATAGGTTCCTTCGAGGTAAACGTTTGCCCCTATAACAGGCTGATGGTGGTTATCAAGAATACGGCCCTTTATTTTAATAGACTGGGCTGCCGAAACAGAACATACAGTTAAAAGTATCCAGGTAATTATCGATTTCATATTCAATAAAATTTGGATACAAATGTTCTTCAGAATCATCGGCATTCCAATTAAAAACCGACGAGCTGCAATTTATTACCGACGAATTGTATTTTTTTATCCCTCGGAAGGAGGATTATCGGGATTCGCCGGTGATTTTTTCTTCCGCGCTTCCCTTTGCAACAGCGCATACCGCTTAAATTCGCGGTCGCGGTCGAATAAATAACGGAAAGTTATGTGTGTTTTGTAAATAGTAGCTCCAATCTGTTCGTTAACCTTCATCATGGCCGGATTAAAATCGCCAATCCAGTTAAACTGGAGTTCTTTGTAAGGGAAATCATCCTTCAGGGCTATTTTAGCAAACGACATAATGATAGCTCCTTCCATGCCCTTGCCCTGATGCTCGGGAATGGTACCAATAACAAGACTTATAGCACGGGTGCATGTACCTTTCCGACGATGGTAAACAAACTTAAGTTTACCCAATAAATCGAGTTTACCATTCAGATGTTTTAGTATCTGATTAATATCGGGCATAAGTAAAAAGAAGCAAACAGGTTTATTATCGTAATATCCAAAGAGCAGCAATTTCTCGTCCATGATTGGTTTTAGCTCCTTAAACAGGTGTTTAGCATGAGCAAGGCTCATTTGCTCCACTCCCGGAAAAACAGCCCAAGCTTTGTTATAAATTTCAACAAAATCGGCAGCATATTTATCAGCCTTTTTTTTCTCCAGGTTACGGAAGGTATATAATGGATTTTAAAAATCCGCTCGGCCTTTTCAACTACTTCGGGCCGGACCCCTTCTAAGTTGACCATGTGATGGTAAGTATACTGATTGAAATAGTTTTTAAAACCATAAGCTTCGAACAGGTCTTTATAGTATGGGAAATTGTAAGGCATACCATAAACCGGTTCGTGGAATCCATTGGCCAGACATCCCCACCAGCGGTCGCGATCGCCAAAGTTTACC
>JAAUTT010000057.1 GCA_012031335.1 Bacteroidales bacterium
AGTTCGTCATAAACTTTTTACCAATGCTTCTCCCAATTTATATACTTTAGTTTCCTTGTTTAAGGGCATAAAATAATCAGGATTGGAATCTCCAGCCTTTGCGTTTTGAATAGCATCTGCCAAATTTGGAATGAACTTATATGGATGATATCCGCCTTTTTCAAAGGTAGATATTTCATTTTTAAAATCTTGACAACTTACCGATTTTGTGGTTTTAATATTTCCCCTTTTGTGAAAATATAACCAGACTTCAAAGCACGGATTGCTTAAAACAATATGCCAATTTGGATATTGTTCACAATAAGCAGCAATCTCCCTTAGCTGCTCGGGTGACCATTTATCAATATCCATAACAAACCACAATTCATCTTCATCCAAAAGTCCCTCTTTCTCAATATATTTTACAGCTCTATCCAGGACCCATTTTGGTGCTGATCTTTCAGGATGTTTAATTTGCATTTCTTGTTCACTTACTATATCTTCTATGATATCAACCTGAATTCTGGAAGAAATGTATTTGAAAACAGAAAAGTATTCAGGTTCTCTTTTGCTTCCTTCGCAAACTATCGCAAAAAGCTTCCAATCCCTCAATAATTCCTGATGAATCTCTCTTTTATAGCCTCTTTGTTTATGCGTCATAGTTGTGCCAATTCAAATTTTCCAAAGTAGCTAAAAAGGGAATGGCACCGAACCTTCCTTTCAAATAACCTTTACGTATATCTAAATCGTATCTGGGCTTAAACTCCGCTAAAGAATAAATATGGGTTCCGTGTGTAGTTCTATTTTTTCTGTAAACCAAATCTCATCCTGTCGAAATAAATCCATATCTAGTAAATTAGATTCATGAGTAGTAAAGATAAGTTGACCTTTTGTATTATCATCACTCATTAGTTTTTGAACTAAAGTTTTCAATAAAGCAGGATGAATACTATGATCAATTTCATCGATAACAAACGTTACATCTTCATTTAAAATAATCTCAAATGCAGGAATAAAATCTAAAAGCCTTTGTGTGCCATCAGATTCTTCATCTAAATCAAACTGAACTTTATCGCCATTAATATCTTTATGATAAGAAATTACTTTATGAACGATATATTTCTCATCTTTTTTCATAATGAGAATACTCCCGGAATCTTCTGGGATCAAAATTCTTCCACTTTCGTTAACCGCTGAAATTATATCTTTCTTAAACTCTTCTTCACCTTCGCCTAAATATTTATCTAATTCAATTACTTCTGTGTCTAACTCATCTATACCGGTATCAAATGAATTTAAGAGTTCGTTTACAAAAATCTTATATTTTTTTGATTCTGATATCCACGGTACTAAACCGCCGAATTTACTATGGGGGAGAATAATTCTTAATGACTCTTGAAACCAGTTTTTTGCATTTATTATTTCTTGAATTTTCAGGTTGTCAGTTTTACCTATCAATAGTTCATTATTTTTAAGTAAATTATCTTCCATTAGTTCGATCAGCAACTGGTCTTTTTTGGATTTTATAAACTTATCGCCCATTTTGATGGTTGTTTTTCCTGATTTCGAGAATTTTCGTTCGAAAATTAGTTTATCCGCTTTATCTATTCCCGATTCATACAACCATTCATGCAAAACTGTAGAATTATCTAAATCAAGCCCGTATGCATAAATCTTTTTATCGAAATAAAATTCAATTTCCATTGAAACAGGTAAACTTAGATTTTGCGATTTAATTTAAATTTATAATCATTTACCGATTCGTATATTGCACCTTCATCTACAATATTTTTTAAATATTTTATCCCATTGATAAGATTGGATTTCCCAGCCCCATTTGCACCGTATATTGCCGCTGCCTTTAAAACATCAACCTTTCCAGCAGAATATATGTGGTGTTTATGGGTTTTGAATGGACCGGCTAACATATTGAATTCCTTCTCTTCATTAAAAGAAAGGAAATTATTCATTACAAATCTTATTAACATATATGATAGGTTTTAAACAAATATAAGAGATAAATTCGTTTTAATAACAAACATATCTATTAAAAAGTTTATAAATGTAAATATTTTATGAGAAAAATTCGTTTTACACTTACCCCAATATCTCATTCAACAGCTTCTGCTTTAAAAGCTTTAAGGTGGCTTTTTGCTGTTTGAGCTGGGATATGGTGGTTTCGAACTGTTGTAAGACTTCCAATATTTTTCCCTGGGTTTTGATATCCGGTATACAAACTTCCAATTTCTGCCAAATCTTTCCATTTGGTGCGGGGTGATAAAGAACCGGCCGAGGTGCTTATAGCATGTTGTATAAAAGCATCGGACGATAGATAGAAAGGTAACAATTCCTGAAGCATTTTTTTGTTTTTGGCACGGACTACCAGAATATCCCTGGAACAAATGCCATCAAAATCGGCTACAGCTACCTTCTTAAGATAAGCCCTGCGTTTGCCAAACAGCACATCGCCTTTTGCGAACTGTTTGGTAAAAGTTGTGCCATTTGCAACCAAACCATATCCCTGAAGCTTGAAATTTTCCGGTTCAATATCTTCCAATCCTACAAACCTTTCAACTTCTTTTCGTGCTCCGGATATCTTTTATCACATTCGGCCATTTCTCCAATGGTTGAGGGTAAGCAATTGCATTCATTTAACAGATTACCAAACTTGGGTTGTTTACTTACAAGTCCATTGACCAGTTCTTTTAACAACACCTTCAAATTCTTCTCTTGCCCTTCCACCTGCTCCATAGCTGTTTCAATGGATTGGAAAAGTGAAGCGATTTGTTTTTGCTCTTTGAGGGGAGGGAGGGGAAATTTGTATTTTGATAATTGAGGCCATTTTAAATAAACAGACATTGTTCCAGCAGAATTTGAATTTACATATTCATAGAATTTATCTGTTAACATTATAAAAGGTAATAGATCCTGATTTAACCCTTCCTTAGATTTCAATGCCCATATATGAGGTGAACAAATTCCATCAAAATCAGCAATAGCAACCTTTCTTTGATAAGCTCTTCGCTTTCCAAATAGCACTTGTCCACATTTAAAGGTCCTAAAAAAAGTAGGCATCTCTTCATCAAACCAACTTTCAATTTTAAACTTTCCAGTCTCTATATGCTCGACACTAACATATCTAGCTTCTTTTCTTTTTTCTTTATTAGTTTCATTTTTTTCAATATGATCTACATATTTTCCAAATTCAACTTTCTTCCACTTTTCCTTTTCCAACTTTTTCATTCTATCCCTAATGATTTAAGTTGATTGAATAAGTTATAAATGCTATTATTGAGAATTTCTTGATTGGATTTTGTTTGTAATAATAATTGCTCTAATTCATGTTCCTTATTATTATTCGTCTGTTTTACATAGAGCTGTACACTTAAATTACCATCATTACTGTCAAGTATTTCTTTGCAATTCATGACTTTTGCAAATCCTTGAATATCTTTGAAATTGTGGTAAGCACTAGCAATTTTAGCGATATGCTCCTCTTTTAAAATGCAGTACTTCTTTCTAAACGTATTTCCTCCTTCGCATCAATAAAAATAATTTTCCCTTTTCGCTCCTGGGCTTTTTCATGCGGCATACCAGCAACAGCTTTCCATGCTGCTGTTGTAAAAGGTTTTCCCCAGGCCAATTACGGCATCTACATAGTCTTCCTCAATCATGCGCTTACGGATTTCGCTTTCGGCATCGCGGAACAAAACGCCATGCGGCCAAAGCACCACGCTGCGTCCGGTTTCGGGTTTCAGGCTTTTCATAATGTGTTGCTGGAAGGCATAGTCGGCACAGCCTTGTGGCGGGGTTCCCCAGATGTTACGGCCAAAGGGATCGTTCATCCATTTTTTCTGGCTCCACTTTTTTACGCTGTAGGGTGGATTGGCCATGATTACATCGAACTTCTTGAGTTCGTCGTTTTCGAGTATCTGGGGGCTGTCGAGCGTATCGCCCTGTACAATCAGAAACTCATCCACATTGTGCATAAACATATTGATCCGGGCAATAGCCGAGGTTATCAGATTAAGTTCCTGTCCGTAGAGTTTTAACGTGCGGTACTCTTTGCCCTGTTCTTTGAGGTGTAAGGCGGCGCTTAGCAATATTCCGCCACTGCCGCAGGTGGGATCGTATATGCTCTCGCTGCTATGCGGGTCGGTTATTTGCGTCATCAGTTTTACAACGGTGCGGTTGGTGTAAAACTCGGCGGCAGTATGTCCGCTATCGTCGGCAAATTTTTTAATCAGGTATTCGTACCCTTCGCCCATGATATCGTGAGGTACGTTGGCTACGCTTAAGTCTATCTGCGAGAAATGCTCAATCAGGTCGAGCATTTTTTCGTCGCTCATGCGGCGCTTGTTGGTCCATTGCGCATCGCCAAAAACATCGTGCATCACTTCAAAATTTGCTTTCTCTATGCCATTCAATGCTTTTTGGAGATAAGCGCCAACATCAACGGTCCTTTTCCGAACATCGTCCCAATGGCAACCTGCGGGTATCTGGAAGCGGTGGTTTTCGGCGAATTCGGCATAACTCAAATCGTTATCGACTTTCAGCGAGCGCCTGCCGGTATTCTTCATCCCATAAATCGCTGATGCGTTTAAAAAACAGAAGCGGAAATATATATTGTTTAAAGTCCGCGGCATCAATCATTCCGCGCAAAATATTGGCAGCTCCCCAAAGGTAATCCTCGAGTTGTTTCTGAGTCATGGTCTGTTATAAAATTAAAAGCTTCAAAGATAATTTATAAAAGATGCAATGAATTAAGCGGATTGGTCTTTTTGAACTTGTTTTTTGGCAATGTAATTTTACAGTAAATTCAAGCATTTTGGTGATATTATCGCAAAAAACCTGATTTATTTCATGCTTTCCTTTGCATTGTTTTAAATGGTTTTCTATTTTCGTGCCTATAATTAGCATACCTAATACCCAAAATATGGAAGCATCCAACAACTTCCCGTTAACATTACTTGAAGTTAAAACTGCAAGAGGAAAAAAGTTTATACTGATTGAAGATATTTCGTACATCAAAGGATCGAGTAAGCATTGCTATGTATTCTTTGCCAATGCAGAGCCCATGCTTGAGGTACATTGTATGCTGAAATGGTTTACCGAACATTTGCCCGAGCCTCAATTTTGCAGGTGTCACGACTCATTTATTGTGAATTTCAGGTACTACGATTGTGTAAATGGCAGCAATATCATCCTCAAAGACAATTCTTATATTCCGGTTGCGCCTTTGCGGAAAAGCAGTACGATAGAAAAGCTCAAGGTATACTTGATGCAAGGAAGAAACAACTCGTTAACTGCCTGAAAAGTTTCTTATACTCCAATTTTCAAAGAGATATTCTCAAAATGCTTTTTTCATACTTATTGCCATTTGATAATTCTCTTTGACATTTTATCATTCTTTTTTCAGGCTCCTTATTCCGATCATACGTTATACGTTCCTTTTGGCCGAATATTAATCGCACAGGCCGTTATATTTACTACTGTTAAACTAATCAATACAGTAACATTTATTAATCCTTAAAAAATTTAAGCAATGGGAAAATCAGACGACAACGTCTTAACGCACGGATTACGCGGTAAAATCGGCGACTTGTTAGTTTACCGAATTCTCAAAAATGGTAAAACCATTGTAGCCAAAACGCCCAGTACAGCTAACCGTACTCAGTCGGAAAAGCAAAAACAGCAAGTGGAGCATTTTCAGGAAGCCGTAATTTATGGCAAAACCGTAAAAGTTACTCCTGAATTACGGGAGTTGTACGAAACTTCGATACCTGTCGGTAAATCTGTGTATCAGGTAGCTTTAGCCGATTTCTTAAAAGCACCTAAAATTTCGAAGATAGACGTTACGAATTATACCGGTGAGGTTGGAAGTATCCTTCGTATTCATGCCATCGACGACTTCAAAGTAAAAGAGGTGTCGGTAACCATCCGAAACAGCGATGGCTCGCTTGTAGAAAGCGGCAAGGCAGTACTGGAGCTCAACGGCGTTACCTGGCTTTATACAGCCACTCAGAATAATACCGACCTGGATGGCGATAAAATCATAGTAAGAGCCTCAGATATACCAGGAAATATTGGTGAGGAGGAACTGGATCTAAATTAAGAACTAAAAATTGTCCCGGATAGTTATAAAATTTTGAAACCACCGGAGGACAAAGCATTATGAAATTCTAAAATATGAAAGTCAATAATGAACGGCACTCAGGATGGGTGCCGTTTTTTTGTGAATTTTTCATTTATAATTATATTACCATAATCCAGGAGGAGGATCTCCATCATTTATTTCATCTTCAAAGTCTCCAAAGTAAATACTTGTTGGGCTCTCTTCCGAAATTTCAACAGTTTTAGTCTTTTCATTTCTTTGAATTTTTAAATCTAAAATTTTATCAAAAAGAACCTGAATTTCTGTGTTGGCCATCCTTAGGCAACCATTAGTCCATCCTGTAAATTTGTCTTTCCGGATTTTAAATCATCGCAGAAATTATGAGTGACCCTTAAAAATATTCCAATTCAGATCTGCCAGCGGAGCCAGAGCGGAAGCATAGCGGACTCAGAGCGGAGAATGAGCGGAGACCGAGCGGCAAAGTAGCGGAGAACGAGCGGAGAAAAGTAATGCTGAAATTAGCAAAGGCATTAAGGAACGGTGGTTCGAAAGGATGTCGTTTTCTTTTATAATTATATGGCATTATAGCTAAAGTCAACGACATTGATTAGTCATATGGTTTTTATAACGGTATAACAAATATTCCATGAGATGGTAAAATGAGAAGATCATCTGGTTTTTTTGCGCCGATTATTGAATAATCAATGGGTTGATAATTACAACGTCAGGGTCGAAAGTATATTGATCTTTCAAGAAAGCATCTAAATTTGCGTAAAAAGTCAAATCCTTTTTCACGTACTTTTTTTAAAAGTCATCACCCGGCTTTCTCCAGGTTTTAAAATTAACGGGGATATACTCCACAAGGCATTTTCGCCCAGCGGTTTTTGTGCCTCTTGCGACGTTTCGTGAAATATTTTCACCTTAGCTTCCACAGATGTTGTATTGGTTATTTTTACAGTTAGCTTTCCGCGATCTTCTTTTATTATTTGAGCTTCAACGTTATCTATAGTGCAGATAAATGCTTTGTCGGGCTGGATATAAATGCCGGGTAGTTCAATGTAAGATAGCATAAGGGATGTTTCGGCCCAGGTAGAGCCATACATGATTTCTCCAATGCCTTCGAGCCAATCGGTAGTGCTTACTCTTTCGGACATCCAACCAATTTTTAATTTTTCAATTGGCCGTATCGGATGTGAAAGATATTGGGGCATGGTATAGGCAATTTCTTTTAGTAGTTGCATATATCGAACTTGTCCTGTTGCCCGGAATAAGCGCCACAAAGCTATTCCCGAATAGGTGCAGATTCCGGGCGCTCCATGCCTGTTTTGGGTATTGGCAAAAACAACTCCTGCTGTGTTAATCCCCAGTTTCCCCAAAGTACTGTTTCCGGAAATTTATAGTTATATGGCATTACCCAGCTGGAGAACTGGTTGGCCATTTCTTCGGCCATTGTCAGCCATTTTTTATCCAGTGTTTTTTCGTAAAGCAGCATAAACGATTCGAGTAAGCATAAGATGATTCACTGTCGGGATTTTGCATCGCATCGCCTGGTCCACCGCAGGTGATGCCTTTTTTCACAAAATTGGTATAATAGTATTCCGCCGAAGATTGGGCGATTTCCAAAAATGTGGTATCTCCAAAGTATTCGCAAGCTAAAACCAATGCTGCGGGTACAATGGCTCCGCTTGTTGACCCTCCAACCACTATATCTCCTGTTTTACTGTCGATGAAATTGCCATACTGCCCCCATTTTTTCCAAAGGCTAACAAATGAATTTGCCACCCTAAGTGTTCCATTTTCCCATTCGGGTTTGACAGGTATGTTTGCTTTTTTCATTAACATTAACTGCTTGAGAATGTAATATAACCCGTCTCCGCTTTTTCGCACCAAGTGCCAGTTTTGGGTGTGTGGTTTACGGATATCACCCCCATACCATATAGTGCCCTTCACGCCCGAGTCCCAAAAAAAGCCAGCAGGACAAATGCCGTTTGGGAACAGCCAGTCAAAATTCCGGATTACATGTTGTTGGCTCAATTCATTACCTGCATATAATAAGGGATAGGTGGTGATCATGCCGCCGGTCCAGCCAATTTGCCAATCCTGCAAAAAGTTCTCGCGCATGCCAACCGAATAATATCCATGCGCTTCCATCCAGTTTTGCTCATTAAATTTCGACTCTTGAACCGAAAAGCAGGACGAAAAGGGCAGGAAAGGAGTGTGTTTGATTTTCGCACCCATATCATTCCTGATAACCATGAATCTGTTAAACAAACCCTGTATATCCGACGAGTGAAAAAAGTAAACACGGAATTTTAGGGTGACTTCATCTCCTGGTTGAAAATCGGGGGCTTTGTCTATCGATGGGGCCTGATTATCAGTAATAATATACTGGTAATTCTCGCGGACAACAGGTACGGTAAGACTTATAACTGCTGTTTTCCTGTCGCGCGACTCTTCTATTCCGATTCCGGTATCGCCATATTTAGTGGCCTGGTCGGTGAGTAGCCAAAAGCCGGTTTGTGTTTCTACGGATTGAAAACCAATAGCAGGCACACTCATAGATCCCGATCGTTCCTGTATGCGCGAGGGACCATCCTTAATATTCAAACGGGGAATATCCGAAATAACAGGGGGCTTGTCGGGACCAATATCTCTTGGGTCCAGTAGTTTGGGCGAATAGAATATACGGCGCGACTCAAACCGGTTTCCATTGTATGTGGCGCCGGGCATAAGCACATAGTTGGATCGCGACCAATTGTTAAAGGTAAAATCGACTGATATACTTGTTTGCGGCGAAATACCGCTTTCGAGGGTGCATTTAAGTTCAAAGTCAATGGCATCGTCACTTGTTTTGGAAGATACGGCAGTTTAACTTAACCTGCCATGTGCCATCCATAAATTTTATTGTTTCGGCTGTTCGCCTTTTAAAGATTCACGAATCTCACACACTGGTTTCGAAAAGAAATTAAAATCGTGGTTCGTGAAACGCACCGATGCAGAACAATGGTTTTCATTCAGCCATTGGTCTATGTTGTTTCGGTTTTGAGTGAAACCCTGTGGAGAGGTTCCGAATATAATGACGGCAAATAGTAATAAGAAAATCATAGATAGTCAAATTGTTGTACTTTAATTACTTCAAAGCTAATAATTATGGGTGGAAATGGTTTAAGTAAAGCTGTTTCATATTCAGGAGAATTATATTAATATTCCGAACATCAGGTAAAAATTTCAGCTTCCCTTTCAATAAATGTTAGGTTGTTTAACGGTTTATCTCAGTCATTTGGCTCACATAAGTTGTATTTGCTTCAGTAAATTGATTCTTGCTGTTTTGAACCGGTTGCAAATATCCGATTTTATAATAGCTGAGATTTTGGTTGCCAGGTAAGATTTTACTTTTTTTGATTTTATAGAGGTAAATTAATTTCCGGTATTTTAAATATGTCTCGAAGGATGATAATAGGCAAATTATTAATCCCTTTTCACCATCCAAAAATCCAAATTTGAAAAAATAATCGCGGATAAATCGCCAAAAAGGTTTAATAAATAGCATTAAAATATTTGTATGTGTTTCCAGTTTGAAATGCGAATTGGCAAAAATTTCAGAAAAGGAATATATTTGGTTAATATATTCAGTCTTTGTTAAGTAAGGATAATGTTTAAGATCACCTTTCAGAAATTTTTTAGTACTGCCTTTCTTCAAAATAAATTTGTCGTGGGGATTAACACCACCCCAGGATCCTTTTCTTTTGTCCCATAATCTTAGTTTCCTGGAAGGGTACCAGCTGCCATGCTTTATCCAGGTTCCGCAATAGTTCGATAATCTGTTAAAATAATACCCGTCGTGTGTCCAGTTCTCTTTAACTTTTAAAATAGCATGCCTTAATGGTTCCGATACCTCTTCATCGGCATCGAGTGATAGAACATGCGGGTAGGTCGATTTTGTAAGCGCAAAGTTTTTCTGTTCAATATAACCTGCAAATTCATTCCGGTGAACAATAGCTCCCAAACGGGATGCTATTTGTACCGTTTGGTCCTGAGAATAAGAATCAACAACTATAATCTCATCCGCAATACCTTCCAACGAACGAATGCACCTCTCGATATTACTTTCTTCGTTATAAGTGATAATGATAGCTGAAATTTTGGGCATATCCGGAATCCAATATTTGAGAGAATAAATAATAGGGAAAAAAAGCCGGCTTGTGGGGCCGGCTTTTTAATTAAATCCCTGTTCCTAATTCTTTAAAAACATTTTTACTTCTTTTTCCGAATCCTGAATTACTTCAAGCATATAGGTTCCGGGTGCAAGCATATCAAGGTTAATAAATTCGCTTATAGCTTCCGATCCTTTTTCAAGGTTAGCGTTAACGATAATCCGACCTTGTAAATCAACAATATTGTATACTAATTTACCCTTATACTGCGATTTGATATTCACAACAAGCTTATCTGTCGCTGGGTTAGGGTAAACCGAAAGTTCAGTTGATTTCGAGAAGTTTCTGATACCAGTACTCATTAGTTTTGAAATGGTATAGTATCCGTCCTGGAATGTGCTAAGCGTGTAAGTAAGCACCTTACGGCCTGCATCATAAACCGGGGTAAGGGACAAATCAGTCCACGAACCGCTTTCTGTTGATTTATACAGTAACTTATATGTATTATCCGGTACGGTGGTAAGGCCAGCTTTCTCAAAATCAAACCCAAGGGTTATATTGGTAACATCTCCGATGTTTTTTAGATAATACGTCCTGCTCCATTGCTTGGTTGTGGTATTTTCGGTGATAGCATTCCCGTTGTGACCGGCAAAAACATAGTCTCCTGCATCTGCAATTGTTGCTGCTTTAAGTTCAATTCCACCACCTGAACTAAATAGATGGACATCGTCAGCTGTATTCGTGATATTTCTGTCCTTTCCTATACCAATCAGATCGTTTTTATAGGGGAAGTCGCTGATAACGTCGCCGGCTTTAAGTGTAAGGTCGTATTTTGCAGCCAGGTAGTTGGTAACCAGTTTGATCTGCGCCATATTCATATCCGAATTAACCAGGATGGCTTCTGCAACATTCATAGGTTGGAATCCGCCTAAAATCAACGTTGCATTCGTAGCCTGTATTGGCCGGTTATAGAAATTGGTACTTTCAATATCACCATCATTAATGAAGGAGGCTGTTTGCAATGCTCCCTGGTAGTTTACATTTACAATGTAATATTTGTCCGTATTGATTATCTGCGAATTTTTCAGGAATAAATCGCGGGCCACAACAAACTGAAATTTATTTGGATTTGAGCCAGCATCCATTTCGAGATCCCAGGCTTGTTTTGTTGCATCGCCACCTGTTATATCTCTTTTTTGAATTATAGCTGCAAAATCGGCAAGCATTTCGTTCCGCTTTAAAACCAGGAAGATTGATATACCCGGACCACCATCCAGGTTATCGGCATCGGGTACTGTAAGCGTCTTGGTATTACCCTCGCCCGACTGAAGTCCGAAATTGAGAACAGGGAAGCCATTGAGTCCATTTGCTACAAACAATGGGGCTTGGTTTGGTTTTTTCGCCTGTATTTAGGATTGTCTCAGGAGTTCCCGAATAGGTATTTACATGCC
>JAAUTT010000058.1 GCA_012031335.1 Bacteroidales bacterium
GCTATAGTCTGAGAAAACAGATTAAGTGGAAACAATGCAATTAGTAGAAAATAATATTTCAAGGTACCTCCTATAAGTTAATGGAGCAGGCAAGCGCCTGCCCCTTTAACAATTTTTTTATTTTATAAATTTTGTAGCGTAATTCGATAAGGAATGTTTTTCATGGGTAAAAGGCAGCAAAAAAGCACGCGTTTAAACGCGTGCCGGGAGGAAAACCACTGACAGTCTAACCACTTACTGCAGTTTATCTTCTGTTTTTCCAATATTGTACATAATCGCTTTGTTTCGAAATTCCGACCGGACCCTCGTAAATGCCGCCCACTCCACCTGTATCCAAAACCCTTACGGAAATTATATTATACTGATTGGCTTTTAGCAATTTCCCCGAAATATAGTATGCTCTGAACTGATTATATCTGGTTGCTCCATGCTGAGATTCGGAAATTTTTTTTAAAGGACCTATATATTCACCATTCAGATAAACTTCTTCAAAGTCGTCAATTTTACCAAGCACAACCACTAACCTTTCGTTGGAGTAATCACCGCTCACATAAAATCTTTTACTATACCATCCAAAACCATCGTAATTTTGATATCCCTGGTCTTCCCAAGGTTTGGGGACTGTAATATTACTCCAGTTATTAGTTAAGATATCAGGTTTTCTGAACTCCGAATTATCTTTCGGGATAAATTTCCAGAGGCCATAAAGGTTAATTAACAATGGGTAAGGATTATTCTGCATGGCTATGCTGACATCGCCGTTTACAATGCCACCGGCAAGATGGGAATCGTAAACACGAACAGCCAAGGTGTTGGGTTTATCGAAACTGATAATTTCTTTCGGGATAAAGTATATTCTGAAGGAATTATAAGCTGTTGAGAACCTGGGAGGCATGGATCCTGTAAAACCAATCAGAGAGCCATTGATATACACTTCGTCACAGTCGTCAATATAACCGAGATTAAGGTATAGTTGCTCGTTTTTATAATCCTGCGATACGGTAAATTTTTTCCTGTACCATGCAAATCCGTCGTAACCGTTAAACCCCTGATCTTCCCAGGCTGAGGGAACTTTGATCTGTTCCCATTTCGAGTCGTTGTATTCGGTTTTTGCCCATTCCTTGTTATCGCCTATGGTAAATTTCCATTCGCCATACAAGCTTGTCAATTTTAGGTAGTTTTGAGCCTGGGTAGTAATTGACAGGCAGAGCAATAAGCCGGTTATTGTATATTTTATTCTCATCTTTCTCACTTTTTCAACTATTGCAAAAAACATCATCGCTTAGAAATCTTCATCATCAGCACTGTTTCTGAAAAGAGAACTGAAAATATCGTTAATTAATTCTGTTTCGTTGGTGTACCGGTTTTTTTTATACTCCCGCATATTCTTTTCCTTCATAATTCCCACAGGACCTACATATATACCACCAACTTTTTGTCCGTCGTAAACACGCACTGCTATTGTATTTAAACCATTGTTAAAAGCGCTTTGCGGAATTTTATAAATACGGCGTGTATTATATTCGTTCCCTTCCCATGTGCTCACCACATTTTTAACTTTTTTAGGAGATACCTCTCCAATCGGTTTTCCATTCAGGTAAACCCTGTCGTAATCATCAATTTTCCCCATAACCAGATAAAGCGTTTCTTCTTTCAGATTATCCGGAAGAACAAACGATTTGCGATACCATGCATAACCGTCGTAGTTAAAATGTTTTTGACTTTCCCACGACATGGGAACCAATATAGTTTCCCAACCAGTATCGTTTATTTCGGTTTCTTTCCAGTCTAAATCGTCATACAGTTTGAACTTCCATTCACCGGCAAGGTTAACATCCAGTAAATCTTCATCTTCATTTACCCGCAGTGAGATATTATTAGAGGATAAGCCACCGTTTCCTTCGGCATCGTAAATGCGAATGGCGATGAGGTTTTCGGCATTTTGTTTTATGAGATTTACCGGCACAATATAGTCTCGTGACCAGTCGTAGGCCGTTACATATTCCGGTGGGAACTCACCGGTTTTTCCAATAAGGTGACCGTTCAGGTATACTTCGTCGGCATCATCTATATCGCCCAGATGCAGAAATAATGTTTTTTTATCGCTAATCGAAGGAATGAATAATGTTTTTCGGTACCAGGCAAATCCGTCGTAGCCAACATAACCCTGATCTTCCCAGTATTTTGGCAGGTAAAGGCTTTCCCAATCCTTGTCGTTGAAGGTGGGAGAGGCCCAGCTGATATCATCGCCAATGTTAAACTTCCAGTACCCGTTTAATTTCACTAACGTCCGGTAATCGCTTCCTACCGACTGTTCGCATGAAAGCAGTATTGTTGCAAGAGCAAACAATGTAAATGTTTTGAATAAAATCTGTTTCATTTTTTTTATTTTATAGGTCAAATAAGGACTTGCCTTTGCAGCCGGCAAGTCCTTAGAAAATATAGGAATGTTTATAAATAGAATTATAATGCAATATTAACTCAGCATTTGTTAACGATTGTGACAACAAGGTAAATTGGTGTAATGAATTGTAAAAAATTGTCACAGGAATGTGAGTAAAAGCATTTCAAAGGATAAGTCCTCAAAATGATATGCGACGGCCAAAATTATTGATTAGTTTATGTTTTCGGATTAAATAAGCTTATATCCAATTCCATGCACAGTTATAATTGTATGCGGTTCGTTGGGTGTTTGTTCGATCTTGTTACGAAGTTTCACTATAAAATTATCGACAGTGCGGGTTGTAACATCTGTATCGTAACCCCAAACCTTTTCCATAAGTTCGTCACGGCTTACTACCATTGATTTTTGGGAATGCAGGTAATGTAGTATTTCGAACTCCTTGTGTGACATCTTAATTTCAGTATTTCCTTCAAAAGCCTCATAAGTTTTGTAGTTTATTTGCAGGCGACCAATTTTTACTATGGAAGAATTGTTTAAGTCACTATCCTCCGCAGGCATTCTTCTAAGTACTGCTTTAATGCGTGCCAGTAATTCCCTCAAACTGAATGGTTTTGTTATATAATCGTCGGCACCCAGTTCGAGTCCAAGAACTTTATCTATTTCGCCGGCTCTGGCGGTTAAGAATATGATTGGCGTGGTGTTACCTGCTTTTCGGATGGTTTTGCAAATATCGAGACCCGAAATTCCCGGTAGCATAACATCGAGAATGAGCAGATGGTATGTATTTACCAGAATCTTTGCAAGTCCTTCGTTTCCCGATGCTGCAGTATCAATCGAAAAGCCCTCTATTTCGAGGTTGTCTTTCAAACCATGTAGCATTGGGAGCTCATCTTCAACGATAAGAATTTTGTGCATGATATTACTTATTGATTGGTATTAAAACTCTGAATACGCTGCCTTCGTTTAGCTTACTGCTTACCTCTATTTTGCCCTGGTGTGCATCGACTATGTTTTTAACGATAGTGAGTCCCAGTCCGGTTCCTTTAGCCATGTATGCTGTATTTCCCTTTGCAACCCTGAAAAATTTATCGAAAATAAGTTTGTGATGTTCACGGGCAATTCCTATTCCCTTATCAGCAATTTCGAAAAATCCAAAACCGCCTTCTATTCCCGTTCTGACATTGATACTCTTTAACACGGGGCTATATTTTATCGAATTGTCGAGCAGGTTAATAAATGCGTCACTCAGGGCTTCAAAGTCGGCATGGATTAAAATGCTTTGCTGAAATAGTTCCACCTGATAGGCGAATCCTTTTATATTCAGGTGATATTCGTAGGAAGCATAATTTTCTACAAGCTCATTAAGATCGAAATTACTGAAATTGAAGGTTCGTTTGCCACTTTCGAGTTTGGAGAAATTCAGGATACGGTTTACAATATCCGATAAACGCTTTGATTCTCCGAAAATTACCCTGTAGTATTCCTTCTTTTTATCTTCACTTTTGAGGCGGTTCATTTCGAGCGTTTCGGCATACATGCTGATAAGTGCCAAAGGTGTTCTTATTTCGTGCGAAACATTGGAGATGAAGTCCGATTTTATTTGCGCCAACCTTACCTCTTTTCGGATGGTACGGAAAACGAGGAAAGCTGAAGCAATAAAAAACAAATCTACTACAAGGATAAAGTAAAGCATTGCCCGATTCTTTTGTTTGGATAAAGAAGCAAGATCCTGGTCGCGCAGGCTTATGCCAATATTGAACTGAGGAAAAAGCCAAAGCTGTTTCTCTGCCTGAAATTCACTATGGTTTTCAAAATTACCTATCCGATAAATGTTTCGGTTAGTGGTATTTTCAAAAATTCCTATGTTCATTCGGTTCTCTGCTGTAGCTTGAATTTTTTGTCCCAGTAATTCGGTTATAAACCTGCGGGGATCAATTTCCATCACTATCAGATGTGAGGCATCAGGTTCACCAGCCAGGAAAAAACTGAGAGTAGAATTTTGCCCTTTTCCTATACTTAAAGGTTCTATTTTCCTGTATCCTCCACGGTAATAAGTGGCAAGGCGCTGAATTTTCCTGGAACTGTCGGCAATAATTTTTTCTATTCTTTTTATCAGGGATGTATCTTCTTTTGCTGATGCATTTATAATCCGGATTGCCGATCCATTCCCGGGTGAAATAGCAATGGACAAAAGCTGAGGAGTTTCCCTGAGAAACCGGGATTGCGAAGATGTATCATTGGATAAAAGATTGGCATTTATTTTGTGGCCCACGAATTTACAATATCCTCCGAATAGAGATTGATTGAAAAAAGTATCGCTTCCAGCTGCTTGTTATAGATAATCAGCAGTTCTTTTTCATTTTTTATTGATGCGGGTAATTTCGTAAGCCGAAAAAAACAAAACTGGCAGCAAAACAATCAAAAGAAGTAAAATTGTAAGGCTCCGGAACGGTTTCATCTGTATACAGCTTTAATAATTTTAAGCAATCATTGCCTTTATTCTTATGGGGTTTCCCTAAGGGATGACTGCGTTTTTATTTCAGCCTAATTTATTCTATTTTTTTGGTTTAAGAAAAGTTAGTTGAAAGTAAGAACTTTTTTGGAACTCCATTATGATGGAACTGAACATGCCTGCCAATAAACAGTTGTCTTAACGGATTGACCATTATTCCATTGGTGAATTTCGCGGATCATAATACTTATGATTTAAAAACCTGGCTACCTCTTTATTGTTTTCACAGTAGATCTTATCCAACTTCAAGTTAGGAAATATAAAAAAACACAGTAGAAGTTATCAAACTTCTGCTGTGTTTTTTATAATTGTATCCTGAACTTTTATCCTCTCCCCCAAACCCTAACCATAGCTTTTCTGCCACGGATAGTATTAGCATCGTACCAGAAATGTATTTCTTTTATGATGCGTTCTTTCCCTGCAGATCGATTACACGGGTGGAGCCACCTGCAGGATGGTATGCCTCATTTCAATTTCCTGTTTGTTACCGTTTCCATAAACAATTACAACTTTATGGAAGTCGACCGATGCCCCTTTCACCCGAAGCTGAATAGCTGTGAAATCACCTTTGATGACTGTAACAGGGATAATGTCGTGATCCAGACGATCGTTTACCAGCCTTTCGCCAAGCAGGCTCCAGCGTTCTCTTTGGCCAAAGGCCGAAATGGTTGTGATTACTGTTAGTATCAGCAGAAAAAATGCTCTTGTTTTCATGATATTGTGTATTAGATTTTGTTTTTTAATGTTTGATTACCTTTAAATAGAAAGGTTTAATCGTCCTAAAAAATATTATTGAATCAGGCGTGTAATTATTAACATGTCAAAATTCAATCATCGTTGGACCACTGTTTACAATCAATACATACCAGGATTACTATTTGACTATATATAATGCGGACTGGCTGTTTGCTGTCTGTCGTCAATGGTATGGCAACTGTGGACAAGATTATTGTCAAATACCTGATTCAAAAATCTATCTAATTTTTGATATAAATACATCTAAGTAGCAGATGTTTTAAATTTCAGGTTAGTTAATTTACAATTACCTTAGAGAGTAAATTCCACGATTGTTTTATACCCGAAAGTGGTTAACTTGGGACATTAATAAGATGCAACTGCGATGCTCGGAAAAGTACTCCGTAATTTAAAAAGTGTTTATTGGTAATTACCAAAACTGGTAAATGCAAAATCATTCTGTGTATTCTTACAATCATATTTTCGATCCCGCTCAAAGGGGCGGAATACTTGGTAAATGATCTGAATTTCGATTTTTTCTCGCAGGAACATGGTTTATCGAATAACCAGATACATTGTATCCTGCAGGATCGTAAGGGATGGATGTGGTTTGGAACATCGCAGGGAGTATGCAGGTTCGATGGTTATAAATTTACAGTTTTTAAAAACGATCCTGAAGATCCGTTCAGCCTGAAGGGTAATCTGGTACGAACCATATTTGAGGATCAAAGTGGTACCATTTGGGTCGGTACCGAAAATGGCGGACTCAATAAATTTAACCGCGAGAAGGAGAACTTCAGGCAAATGTTCAGCAGCGGAAAACAAGCCATCCTAAAGGATGCTACAGTAACTGCTGTTTTCGAAGATAAAACGGGGAATCTTTGGGTAGGTACCCGAACCCGTCTCTATAAAATGGAAAGTGAAAATTCACTTTTGGAAATTAAACCTGCCAGTTTCAAAACATTTGAGCAATATTTCAGGGTTATTTATGGGGATAAATCGGGACGTATATGGCTGGGAACCAACAATGGTCTTTTCGTTTTTACACCTTCATCCAATGTTTTGCAAAAATCAACCTGAAGCAAGCCAATTCTGCTAACCAGGAAATTTGGTCCATATATGCTGATGATGATGGCATGCTATGGATTGGTACATATGCCAGCGGGGTTATTCGTCTTGATACCAGGAGTTTTGCAATAAACCCCATTTCCCTGGACCCAGGCAACGATAGAAGCCTTACAGTCAGAGCCATTGCGAAGGATATAAATGGGAAGTACTGGATTGGTACAAGGGGAGGTTTGTATATATTTGAGAAAACAAAAGGGGTAACAGCATTTTATCATCACGACGAACGTGAACCTCAAAGTCTGGTTAATAATTCGGTTCAATGTATTTTTCATGACAAAAAAGGCGATGTTTGGATTGGAACACGCAATGGCATTAACTTTCTGATTGAGGAGCGTCAACATATAAGAAGTTATAAATCCATGCCCGGCGATAACCGTTTTCTGAACAGTGGCGAGATTTATGCCTTCTGGATGGATCCTGACCAAAACCTCTGGATTGGCACCGAAAACGGTGGGATTAATATTCTTAACCGGAAAACAGGACGCTTTCGATATCTTGTACCTCAAAAGGGAAATCCAAACTCCTTATCGGTAAATTGTATCAAAGCCTTTGAGTCTGATGGCAAGGGAAACTTGTGGATAGGCACTTTTCTGGGTGGCGTTGATGTACTCAATATCAGAACCCAACAGTTTCAGCATTATAAACATCATCCTGGCGATCCGGCAAGTCTTTCGGATAATAGGGTTTGGGCACTGTTACGCGACGATAAAAACAATATGTGGGTTGGCACAGGATCGGGTCTCGACCGGTTTGACCCAATGACAGGGAAATTTCTGCATTTCCCTCATATTACAATGGGTCAGCAGGTAAACTGGCTTGCGCAGGATAGTTCGGGAACAATATGGATTGGGGCCGATGACCTTATTCTATTTGAGCCAGGCAGTGAAAAAGTTATCAGGATACCTGAGGAAACCAGATATATGCTGCACGATTCCCAAAACCGGTTTTGGCTGGCCACACTAAACAATGGTATTGCTTTATTTTCGAAAGAGAAGGGTATTATTAAGTACTACAATGAGAAAAGCGGATTGGCAAATAATCAGGCACTGGCCATACTCGAAGACAATGAAGGATTTCTGTGGATCAGCACCACGAATGGACTTTCGAAATTCAATGCACAATCGGAACGATTTCATAATTATTATACTAAAAATGGATTCCTGAACAATCAGTTTACCTATGGAGCATCCTGTAAACTTACCAATGGCGAATTGATTTTTGGAGGCATTTCTGGTTTTAATATTTTCAATTCTTCGGGAATTAAATCAGCAGATTATTTTCCTCCCATTGTGTTTACTGATCTTAAAGTGCTAAACAAATCCATTAAAATCGGCAATTCAAAAAACGATATTTTAACCAGAAGTATTTCGGAAACAGAAGAGATCGTTCTTAAATACAATCAGAATTCGGTAACAATAGATTTTGCTTCCTTCGATTTTGCCAATAGTCCTGAAATTCAATATTCGTATTTTCTCGAAAATTTTGACAATGCCTGGAACGAACCTTCTGTTACCCGCTCGGCTACATATACCAACCTCGATCCGGGCGAGTATAAATTCAGAGTTAAAACATTATCGGTTGATCACAAGGAAAGTCGTGAAGGCCCGGTATTGAAAATTGTAGTTCGGCCGCCTTACTGGAAAACATGGTGGTTTCGGAGTTTGCTTGTTGCAGTGATGCTTGTTTTTGCTTTTGGAATTTACCTTTTCCTGATTAATAAAGAAAAACTGAAAAATGAGCTTGTTCTGGAACGGCTAAATGCCAAAAAGCTTCATGAGTTCGATATGATGAAACTCCGGTTTTATACCAATGTTTCGCACGAGATCCGGACTCCTTTAACATTGATTCTGGGTCCTTTGGAGAAGATGAAAAACAATATGTTGCCACCAAAACAACTGAAAGAGCATGTCGATATTATGTATCGGAATGCTTCCCAGTTATTGCAACTAATTAACCAATTACTCGATTTCCGGAAGTCCGAAACAGGTAATCTCAAGCTCAATTTGGCCTGTGGCGACCTCGTATCTTTTTTGGAAAATGTTACCGGTTCATTTAATAAACTTGCTGAAGACAAGGAAATAGAATTAAGATTTATCCCTCATAAAAAGGAAATCATTACATGGTTTGATGCCGACAAAGTTGGAAAGATCATGAACAACCTGCTGTCGAATGCATTCAAATTCACAGATAAGGGTGGAAAAATAATTGTGAATCTGGCACTCATAAATGCATCTGAAGAAAATATCCATAAGGATTCAGATAAAAGGATGATTGAAATAACTGTAAAAGATACAGGAATAGGTATTGAAGCGTCCAACCTGCAGAAAATCTTCACACGTTTTTTTCAGGTCCAACATGGTGCAAACCAAACAGGCACTGGTATTGGACTCGCCTTGACCCAAGAGCTTGTTAAACTTCACCATGGTGAAATTCAGGTGCAGAGTAAACCAGGGAAAGGTTCGAAGTTCATTGTAATTTTGCCTTTTGAAGCATACTCAACACAAGTTAAAGTTGCTGCTACATTAGAAGAATCAGGAATTGGTTTTGTTGAAATTAACCATAACGAAGAAGATGAAGCTGAGGCCACATCTGCTGAACAAAAAGTGATGCTTCTGATCGACGACAATGCCGATGTACGCTATTTTATAAAAAGTCATTTTGAGCAGATTTATAAAATAATCGAAGCTAAAAATGGAACTGAAGGCTGGAATATGGCAGTAAAAATGTCCCCGACATCATTATCAGTGATGTGATGATGCCGGATATGGATGGTTTTGAATTTTGCCGGAAAGTAAAAAAGGATATGAGGACTTCTCATATCCCCATTATACTCTTAACTGCCCTTGGTTCGCGCGATCACGAGTTAGAAGGACTGAGTCGGGGTGCTGATGACTATATTACCAAACCTTTTGATGTTGTTGTTTTGCAAACAAAGGTGGAAAATATCCTCTCTATGAGACAAGCCCTCCGCTTGAAATATACCGGAGAATTGTTGCTGCAGCCATCCAATGTTGTTTTGAGTTCGCCTGACGAGCGGTTTCTTCAAAAAGCTATTGAAGTGATTGAGCATCATATAGCTGATCCGGAATTGGATATTGAGCGGTTTGCTTCCGAAATTGGTGTAAGCCGGATGCAGTTGTACCGTAAATTCGATGCGCTTACCGGTATGACTGCCAAGGAATTTGTGCGGAGTATAAGGTTAAAACGTGCAGCCCAGTTACTGATACAGAAAAAGTTAAACATATCTGAAATAGCATATGCTGTTGGGTTCAGGGACCTGTCCCATTTTCGTAAATGTTTTCGTCAGGAATTTGGAATGAATGCATCTGCCTGGGCCGACAAACACGCGTCCTGAAAAGTTTGGGAATCAATAACCCGCTGAAAACTCTATGGAAGACTTTATTATTGATTTTCCTTATATATTTCGGGAATCCTGAACCTGCTTTTTGGGAAAACTGACATCTATTACAATCCCCTTATTCTGAATTCCGAATAGTTAAATATCCTAATTTAGCTCCGTTGAAATAACATTTTTTCAACCGGTTAAGTTAAGTATTCCGGGTAAGGGAATACAGTTTGTTTTGTGCTCCCTTACTCATTTTTATTGTAATCGATTTGGTGAAGTATACAATGTCTAATAACTACTATACATTAATATTAGAACTTAAATAGCTCAGATTATGAAAAATACCGTATTTCTATTAGTGGGCATACTTTTTTTCAGTATGTGTAAAGCGCAGGAAAATAACAATATCAAGCAAAAGGGGCTTGAAATGGCTGTCCGGATGGCCGATTCGGAAATGAGCATTTCCCCGATCCTGTTGCAGTGGATTATAATCCCAAACCGGTTTGGAACTACACACAGGGACTGATAGCTCAGTCGATGATGTGGCTTTGGCAGGAAAATGGAAATAATGCATATTATAATTATGCCAAAACTTATGCCGACCGCTTTATTGGTCAGAGTGACACCATTTCGGGTTACCGTATTGAAGAGCATAATATCGATGCTATTTAATTCGGGTAAATTTCTGTTTTTACTTTTACGCGGATACTAAAGAGAAGCGATATCAGGATGCAATTATTTTTCTGAGAAACCAGTTGAAAGTTCAACCACGTACTTCCGAAGGTGGTTTTTGGCACAAGCAACGATATCCGCATCAGATGTGGCTGGATGGATTATATATGGGAGCTCCGTTTTATGCACAATTTGCCCGTGAAATGAACGATCCTGCCATTTTCGACGATGTTGTAAAGCAATTCGAAATAATTCATAAACACACATACAATGCTGAAGTTGGGTTGAATTATCATGGATGGGACGAAAGCAAACAACAAAAATGGGCCGATCCGGTTACCGGTTGTTCTCCCAATTTCTGGGGCCGGGCAATGGGTTGGTATGCCATGGCTCTTGTTGATGTTCTCGATTATATGCCCGAGAATCATCCTGGCAGGGCTAACATAATCGAAATATTAAATCAGGTTGCTGCAGGAATCAAAAAGTACCAGGATCCTAATTCCGGAGTTTGGTATCAGGTTTTGGATATGGGTCACAAAGAGGGGAATTACCTCGAAGCTACGGCTTCGTCCATGTTTACGTATGCATTGCTTAAAGCTGTGAGGCAGGGATATATCAAAGAAGAGTACAGGAATGTTGCCATAAAAGCCTACAAAGGAATCCTGGCAAATTTTATAAAAGAAAATGAAAACGGCACTATCAGTCTTACCAAGTGTTGCTCAGTTGCTGGCTTGGGCGGAAACCCATACCGCGACGGTTCTTTTGAATATTATATTCAGGAACCGGTTCGCGATAACGATCCCAAAGGGGTTGGTCCTTTTATTATGGCAT